>CANKBT010000079.1 GCA_947479995.1 Frankiaceae bacterium
GGCCGGCGTGCCCCTGCGCGCCACCGTCGACCTCTACCTGTCGGCCAGCTGGCGGCTGTGGCGCGAGCTGCCGGTCGTCAACGAGGGCAGCGCCGAGCAGGTCCGGGCCGCCGGGCTCGCCGTGCTGCGTGCCGCCGACGACGGCGTGGCGGCGCTGTGCGAGGGCTACCAGGTGGCCCGCAACGACCTGTCGCGCCGCCAGGAGTCCGACCGGCGCGAGGTCTTCGACGCGCTGCTCGCCGGCGGCGCCGAGGCCCGCCGGGTGCTCGCCCGCGCCGAGGGCCTGGGCGTCGACCTGGCGATGCCGCACGCGGTGCTGCTCGTCGACGCCCCCCGGCCGCCGTCGGCGTCGGCCATGGGCCGCCTGGAGCGCGCGCTCGTCGGGCGGCGCGGCGACGCCGGCCCGCTCGTCGCGCTCAAGGACGAGCGGCTCGTCGTCATCTTCAACGCGCCGGACGAGGCCGCGGTCGCCTTCGTGTCGGGGCGGCTGGTCGCCGTGCTCGGCGACGGCCCGCAGCGCGCCTGGCGGGCGGCCGTCGGCCGCCCGGCGTCCGGGCCCGACGGCGTGCGCGCGTCCTACGAGCAGGCGGTCGACGCCCTCGAGCTGGCCGGCCGGCTGCGGCTGCCCGGGCCGGTCGTCGACGCGGCCCAGCTCGTGGTCTTCCGGGTGCTGCTGCGCGACCGGCCGGCCATCGACGACCTCATCCGCACCACCCTCGGCCCGCTGCAGGGCGCCCGCGGGGGAGCGGAGCCTCTGCTGGAGACCCTCGACGCCTACTACGCGACCGGGGGCAACGCGACCGAGACCGCGCGGCGGCTGCACCTGTCGGTGCGGGCGGTCACCTACCGCCTGGCCCGCGTCGAGCAGCTGCTCGGCAGCGACCCGACCGCGCCGCAGCAGCGCTTCGCGATGCAGGCCGCGGTGCTCGGCGCGCGGCTGCTCGACTGGCCAGCGGTCCCCCTCGAGACGTAGTTGCCGACTCCCGGCAAGCAGCGCCCTCGGGATCGTCCTGCGGAGGACTGGAGGTGGGCCCTCCCGGCAGGTGACAGTCGTAGGGACCCTGCTGCCCTGCCCGAGGAGCGCCCGTGTACGACGTCCCGTCCTGGCTGTGGATCGGCTTCGCCGCCACCGTCGTCCTCTCGCTCGCGGTCGACCTGCTGTCGCACCGCGACGACCACGTCATCGGCTTCCGCGAGGCCGCCCGCTGGAGCGCCGTCTGGGTCGGCCTCGCGGTGGTCTTCGGCGGCGTCGTCTTCGCCGTCCTCGGCGCCGACGCCGGCGTGGAGTACACGACCGCCTGGCTGCTGGAGAAGAGCCTGTCGGTCGACAACCTGTTCGTCTTCGCCCTGATCTTCGGCTACTTCAAGGTGCCGCGCGAGTACCAGCACCGCGTGCTGTTCTTCGGCGTCATGGGCGCGCTCGTGTTCCGCGGCATCTTCCTGGCGCTCGGCGTCGCGGTCGTCAGCCGCTTCACCGCGGTGCTGTTCGCCTTCGCCGCGATCCTGCTCTACAGCGCCTGGAAGCTGCTCAAGGACGAGGACGAGGACTCCTACGACCCGGGCAGGAGCTTCGGCGTCCGGCTGCTCAAGCGCTTCTACCCGATGACCGACGAGTACCACGGCACGAGGTTCTTCATCAAGGAGGCGGGCAAGCGCGTCGCCACGCCGCTGCTCGCCGTCGTCGTCGCCGTCGAGGCCGCCGACCTGGTCTTCGCCGTCGACAGCGTGCCGGCCGTGCTCGCCGTCAGCGACGACCCGTTCATCGTCTACACGAGCAACGCCTTCGCGATCCTGGGCCTGCGGGCGCTGTACTTCCTGCTCTCCGGCCTGCTCGACCGCTTCCACTACCTCGGCAAGGGCCTCGCGGTCATCCTGGCCTTCATCGGCGTCAAGCTGGTCCTGCAGGCCAGCCACAAGGTCATCGACCCGTCGATCCCCGAGGTGCCGAGCCTGCTGAGCCTCGGCGTCATCGTCACCGTGCTCACGGCCTCGGTGGTGCTGTCGCTCCTGCGGCCGCTGCCGCCGCAGGAGGCGCCCGAGGGCGAGCTGCTCGAGGCGGGCGAGGACGCGCGGGCCTAGCCGCCCCGCCCGCGCCGGGCCCCTCGCCGCTCCCGCGGCGGGGGGCCCTGCCGACTCCCGGCAGGCAGCCGCCCCCACGAGGTCCGACCGTGCCCGTGGGCGCGGGGCGGCGGGCAGCGCAGGCTGGAGAGCGACACCTGCCTGCCCCGAGGAGCGCCCGTGTACGACGTCCCGTCCTGGTTGTGGATCACCTTCGTCGTGGTGGTGGTCGTGGGCCTGGCCATCGACCTGCTCGCGCACAAGGACGACCACGTCATCGGCTTCCGCGAGGCCGCCGCCTGGAGCGCCGGCTGGGTCGGCCTGGCGGTGCTCTGGGGCGTCGCGATCTTCGTGCTCGTCGAGCCGTCGGCGAGCGCCGACCCCGACGTCGGCCGCTACGACGCGGGCCTGGAGTACACGACGGCCTGGCTGCTCGAGAAGAGCCTGTCGGTCGACAACCTGTTCGTCTTCTCGGTGATCTTCGCCTTCTTCAAGGTGCCGCGCGAGTACCAGCACCGCGTGCTGTTCTTCGGCGTCATCGGCGCGCTCGTGTTCCGCGGCATCTTCCTGGCGCTCGGCGTCGCCGTCGTCAGCGCCTTCACGGCCATCCTGTTCCTGTTCGCCGTCGTGCTGCTCTACAGCTCCTACAAGCTGTTCTTCGGCGGCGAGGACGACGAGTACGACCCGAGCAAGAACTTCGCGGTCAGGGCGCTGAAGCGCATCTACCCGACGACCGACGAGTACCACGGCACGCACTTCTTCATCAAGGAGGCGGGCAAGCGGGTCGCCACGCCGCTGCTCGCGGTCGTCGTGGCCATCGAGGCCGCCGACCTCATCTTCGCCGTCGACAGCGTGCCGGCCGTGCTGGCCGTCACCGACGACACCTTCATCGTCTACACCAGCAACGCGTTCGCGATCCTCGGCCTGCGCGCGCTGTACTTCCTGCTGTCCGGCCTGCTCGACAAGTTCCACTACCTGGGCAAGGGCGTCGCGCTCGTGCTCGGCTTCATCGGCGTCAAGCTGCTGCTGGAGGCCACCCACGAGGTCTTCGTGCCGGGCTTCGGCGAGGACGTCCCGACCGTGCCGAACCTGGTGAGCCTCGCGGTCATCACCGCCCTGCTCGCCGGGTCGATCATCCTGTCGATCAAGCGGCCGCTGCCGCCGGAGGAGACGCCGGAGGCCGAGCTGGTCCGCTCCGCCGACGCCGAGGACGAGGGCCGCGCGCGCTAGCGCGCCGGCTCGTCGAGGCCCCCGTCGCCGCCCGCGACGGGGGCCTCGCCGTGCGCCCCGGCACCGCCGCCCCCGGCAGGGCCGGGGGTGCGCAGGCGGGCGTCGGCGCGCAGCCGCAGCACCAGCGGCACGCTCGCGAGCAGCAGCAGCGAGGTCACCAGCCACATCGCGGCGTAGCCGTCGGTGCCGGGGAAGGCCGGGCGCAGCACGACGATCGCCGCGCCGGCCAGCAGCGGCCCGAGGGCGCTGCCGAGGCCGCGGCTCGCGCCGAAGGCCCCCGACGCCACGCCGTGGTCCGACGGCGGCAGCAGCCGCACGAGCAGGGCCAGCGGCAGCGTCATGACGGTGGCCGCACCGGCGGCGACGACCGGCACGACCGCGAGCGCCGCGGGCCCCGCGGTGACGAGCGGGATCGCCGTGCCGGCGGCGTAGAGCACCAGGCCGGTCGTGACGACGGGCAGCAGGCCCACCCGGTCGGCCAGGGTGCCGGCGAAGGGGGCGACGACGAAGCCCAGCGCGGCGAGCGGGAACACGACCGTGGAGACCAGCTCGGTCGACCCGCCGAGGCCCTCGACGACGTACAGCACGACGAACACGCGGATGACCGACAGCGCGGCGTTCCACAGCGCGTTGGCCACGAGCACGCGGCGCACCGAGGCGTCGCGCAGCAGGCCGACCATGCGCCCCGCGAAGGCCTCGGCCGCCGGCCCGGCGCCCTGCAGCGGCACGTCCTGCACGCGGGCGGCCATGCCCCGGTCGAAGACGAGCACCGACACGGCGAGCACGGCGGCCGTCGCGACGAAGGGCACCCAGCCGCCGAGGGCGTAGAGCAGGCCGCCGCCGATGAGCGCCGCCGCGCTGCCGAGCAGCCGCCAGCTGCCCTCCGCGGCACCGGCCCGGCCGGCCTGCGCCGGCGGCACGAGCGTCGGGAACAGCGCCCAGTACGGCGCCAGGTAGGTGAAGTAGCCGGTGTAGAGCAGCGCGAGCGCGACGGCGACGACCGCCAGCGACGTCGACGCGGCCAGGGCCAGCAGCGCGGCGGCCATGAGCCCGCCGGCCAGCAGGCACAGCCGCAGCCGGTCGCCGACGCGGCGGGCGTGCCGGTCGCTCCACGCCCCGACGAGCGGCGGCAGCAGCAGCGCGAACACGCCCTCGAGGCCGAGCAGCAGGCCGATGACGACGGGGGAGCTGGCCACCCCGAGGGCGACCGGCAGGTAGGTCGAGACGACCGTGACGCCGAGGGTCAGGCCGAGCGCGGGCAGCCCGAGCAGCACCAGGGTGCGGCGGTCGAGCTCCTGCGCGGGCACCGCGGGAGGCTACGACGCCGCGGGGGTGCCGCGTGGGCGGTCAGCCCGACGCGCCGGGCCCGGCCCTCAGCCGCGGGCGGGGGAGCGGCGCGCCAGGGCGACCGCGCCGCCCGTGCCGAGGGCCGCGAGCGCCAGCAGGCCGACGAGCGGCGAGGTGCCGGTGGCCGCCAGGCCGCCCGCGCGGCCGGTTGTCGGGCTGCCGCTGGAGCCCGAGGGCTGCGCCGGCGCCTGCGGGGCCGGGGCGACCGGGCCGGCGGGCACGGCGACCGCCGGGGGAGCGCCGGCGGCGGTCGGCCAGGCCTCGGCCGAGACCCGGATGACGTGGAAGCCGGTCTCCTGCCCGCTGACCCAGATCTCGCGGCGCTCGGGCACGAACGCCACGGTCCCGCCGACGTGCAGGCCGGCGCGCACGGGGGCGAGCGGGTCGCCCCGGCCCTTGAGCAGGCCGTCGGCGGTGTTCTGGCTGGCCGGCGGGGAGAAGTAGGCCACCTCGCGGGGGCGCTCGGGGTCGCGGACGTCGAAGATGCGCAGCCCCGAGCGGAGCATCGAGCACGCCACGATGCCGGGCTCGACGGCCTGGGGGACCGAGCAGTAGTGGCCGGTGTAGGGGCCGCCGATGAGCGGCTTCGTGTCGTCGTCGAGGGTCGCCTGCACGTCGGGCTGGTGCACCTCGAGGCGCATGCTCGACACGACGAAGGGGTCCGCCGGGTCGCTCACGTCGATGAGCCGGGCGGCGCCGATCTCGCCGTTGGCGGCCGGCAGCTGGCCGTTGCCGCCGAACTCGTCGGCCTCGACGAGCAGGCTGCGCCCGCCGATGGTCACCGGGATGGTGCTCTGCGGGATCGACAGCTCCGGCCAGGTGAGCCGGCCGACGACCTCGAAGGCCGGGTCGGGCTCGCGGGCCTGCACGCTGCTGGCGTCGTAGATGACCAGGCCGGCGTCCGGGCCGCCGGTGATGGCGTCGTAGAGCAGGTTGCCGTCGGCGCTGGTCGACAGGCCGTGCGACTGGATGCTGTCGTCGGTGAGGAGGAACTCCGGGTTCGCCGGGTCGGTGAGGTCGACCGCGGTGAGGGTGCCGCCGCCGGCCGAGCCGGCGTAGAAGGTCATGCCGTCGGCGGAGAACTGGCCCTCGTGGCCGAGCCGGGCGGTGACGTTCGGGGCGAGCGGCACGCCGTCGACCAGGCTGTTGAGCAGCCTGGGCTGCCGGCAGTCCTCGGAGATGTCGTAGACCTCGAGCACGCCGGGGGCGGTGCCGAGGTTGCCGAGGACGGCGACGAGCAGGCCGCGCGGGTGCACGCTCATCGACTCGTGCGGCGAGAGCATCGCCGGGCTGCGCAGGAAGGCCGTCTGGCGGGGGTTCGCCGGGTCGCTGACGTCCACGACGTGCGTGCCGAGCGGCACGACGCCCGGGGTGAGCGGGTTGACGTTGACCACGCCGAGCGGCAGGCCGCCGGGGTCGCCGTTGTAGTAGGCGCAGTCGCCGTAGCGCTCGACCCGCCAGCCGCCCAGGCTCTCGACGTGCCCGACCTCGGTGGTGTGGCAGGTGTACCCCTCGGCGGCGCGGCCGCTCGCGATGTCCTCCGGCGGGATGCGGCCCTGCATGCCGGTCTCGGGCTTGTCGCCGGGCCGGCACTGCGCCACGGCGGGCGTCGGCCCGGCGTCGACCTGCGGGTCGGCCGCGGCCGAGCTCAGCCCGAGCGCCGCGGCGGGCACGAGCAGCAGCACGGCCGACAGGGCGACCAGACGGGTGCGGACGGGCAGCACGGGGCCTCCGGGCGTCGAGGGGACGGCCGAGTGTGACGCACGCTGCTCCGTCCGCGAGCGCGAACGGCGCAGGAGCGGCCGGACGGCGGTGCCGGGGCCCGTACGGAAGGGGCGGGCGACGGGCCGGCACTTGACATAGTGTCGATTATCGGCGGTCCGCGGTGGTGCCCGGAGCGCCCCGATCCGGTCCTCGTGGGCGGTACGTTCCCGCCGGCCGCGCTCGGGCGGTCCCGACCTCAGGAGGCGCGGTGCTCCGCACGGCAGTCCGCATGCTGCTCGCCCTGGTCATGGCGGCGACGGCGCTCACCGCCGTCGCCGGCCCGGCCCAGGCCGCCAACCCGTACGGACCGGTCGAGGTGTGCGGCCCGGGCTACCGGGTCATCCACCAGGGCCCCGTCGACACGGCCGGCGGCGTCCGGTACGGCACGGCGTACCTGCTCTACAAGTCCGGCGGCTACAACTGCGTCGTGACGATCAAGTCGCGCTGGGTCGGCCAGGCGACGGAGACGCACGCCGTGCTGCTGCGCGACCGCGAGCGCGACTCCCTGAACTACTTCGACCGCGGCAACTACAGGTACTACGCCGTGGTCAAGGGCTACGCGCCCGCCTGCGTGAAGTTCTGGGGGACGATGTACCCGCCCGGCGTCACCGACTACGACCGCCGCGGCGAGGCGATGTCGGGCTGGGGCTGGTGCGACTGACGCCTGCCGCTACGGCGCGGCGGGCTCGGCGAGCAGCGGGACGCCCGGGATCTTGCTGTTGATCTCGCGGGTCTCCTCGAGCGTCTGGCGGGCGACCTCGAGCAGCTCGCGCTGCACCTGCTCGGAGCGCTGCAGGGTCGCCAGGGTGTCCTGCGCGACGGCGAGGGCCTGCTGGCCGTCGGCGAGCGTCTGCCGCGCGACGGCGAGGGCGCTCTCGGCCAGGCGGGCGCCCGCCTCGGCGCTGCGGACCACCGTCTCGACGTCGCCTCGCAGCTGGTCGAGCGGCCCGAGCGCGGCGGTGACCTCGCGGACGGTCTGCAGCACCTGCTCGGTCTGCTGCCGCACCGCGTCGGTGTCCTCGCTGGTGGCCAGCACGAGGCGCTGCGTCTCGCCCACCGTGGCGAGGTTGGCCTGCTGCACGACGAGCGACTCCTCGGTCGTCGCGAGCTGGGCCTCCAGCGTCTCGAGCTGGCTGAAGATGCCGGTGCGCGAGGCGTCGAGGTCGTCGCTGACCGCCACGAGGTCCGTGCGCACGCCGCGGCCCGGGCCGAAGACCAGGGCGAGGGTGCCGCCGAGCAGCAGCACGAGGATGCCGGCCAGCACCCCCGCCTGCAGCCGCGTCAGCGCGAAGCGGAGCCGGGCGCCGGGCCGGGGCACATCCGTCCCGGTCGCGTCGGGCGCGTCGGCCGGCGCGTCGGCGGCACGGCGGCGGGCGGCGCGCGCGGGGCGGGCGTCGTCGAGCAGGGTCACAGCGGGCCTCTCGCGGTGGGGCGGGTCCCCTCCCCCTGCCCCGCCCGCGACCAGTGCTTGCAGTTGCGAGCAGTGGCGGTGATCACGCCAGCGCGGCGGGGAGGTCCTCGGCGTGCAGCACCACCAGCCGGCTCACGGCCCGGGTGAGCGCCACGTAGAGCAGGCGCAGGCCGAGCGGGGCGCGGGCGACGGCGGCCGGCTCCAGCAGCACGACCGCGTCGAACTCCAGCCCCTTGGCCAGCCGCGCCGGCACGAGCGACACCCGCGCGGTCGGCCCGCCCTCCCCCAGCGGCGCGGCGCCCGGCACGGCGGCGCCCACCCGCGCCAGCAGCGCGTCCGAGGCGGCGACGACGGCCACCGAGCCGCCGCCCTCGCGCGCCGCCGCGACCTCGCGCGCGGCCGCCGCGACCAGGCCGTCCTCGCCGTCGACGCGGTGCACGGCGAGCGAGCCCGGCACCGAGCGCAGCGACCGGGCCGGGGACACGCCCGGCGCGATGAGGGGCAGCAGGCGGTTCGCGACGTCGAGCACCTCGCGCGGCACCCGGTAGCCGGTCGTGAGCACGTCGACGCGCCCGTCGGGCTTGCCGAGGTGCTGCAGCACCTGCGCCCAGTCGCCCGGCGCCGACGCCGTCGTGCCCTGCGCCAGGTCGCCCAGCACCGTCGCGCTGCCGGTCGCGCAGCGGCGCCCGACCGCGCGCAGCTGCATGGCCGTGAGGTCCTGCGCCTCGTCGACGACGACGTGCGCCCACGCGGCGGGCCGCTCGAGCAGGGCCGCGGCCTCGTCGAGCAGCGGCAGGTCGGCCCGCGACCACGGGGCGGCGCGCAGCAGGGCCGCCTCGCCGGGCTCCAGCACGCCCGCCGGCGGGTCGGCCAGCGCCGCGGTGACCAGCCGGGCCGGCGTGAGCGGCGGCCACAGCGCGTCGACGTGCGCCCGCACGTGCCGGCTGCGGGCCAGCCGCTCGACGGCCCGGTCGTCGGCGCCGAGCCCGGCGTCGTCCATCTGCCGCACGACGGCCGAGGCGAGCGCGCCGGCGAGCGCGGCGCGCGAGGCGTCCCAGGCGAGCCCCCTCCCCCGCACCTGGCGCTCCAGCGACCGCACGTCCTCCGGCTGCACCCGCCACCGGCGCGTGCCGGCGGCGTGCACCAGCGGCGCGGACGCCCGCACGGCGTGCCGCCACAGCGCCCGCTCGAGCAGCCGGGCCATCCGCGCGTCGCCCTTGAGGGCGGCCTCCTCGGGGGTCGCCTCGCGGCGGACGCGCGTGCGCGGCGGCGCGAGGTCGTCGGCGGTCACCTGCGTCACCCGCACCTCGCCGAGCGCGGGCAGCACCTCCTGCACGTACGACAGGAAGGCGCGGTCCGGGCCGACGACGAGCACGCCGGTGCGGGCGAGCCGCTCGCGGTGGGCGTAGAGCAGGTACGCCGCGCGGTGCAGGCCGACGGCGGTCTTGCCGGTGCCGGGCGCGCCCTGCACGCACACCGTCTGCTCGAGCGGCGCGCGCACGAGCACGTCCTGCTCGGGCTGCACGGTCGCGACGATGTCGCGCATCGGCCCCTCGCGCGGCCGCTCGATCTCCGCCACGAGCAGCGCGGACGTCGTCTCGCCGCCGGTGAGGCGGTCGTCCTCGTACGCCGTGAGCGCGCCGTCGAGGAAGCCGAAGCGGCGCCGCAGCGCCACGCCCTGGCGGTCGGCGGCCGACGCGCGGTAGTACGGCCCGGCGACCGGGGCGCGCCAGTCGACGACGACCGGCTCGCCGTCGCCGCCGCTCACGTGGCGGCGCCCGACGTGGAACACGTCCTCGCGGCCGTCGGCGTCGGGGTCGACGTCGAGGCGGCCGAAGAACAGCGGCGTCACGCCGTCGTCGAGCAGCTGCTCGTGGCGCCGGGCGAGCGAGACCTCGAGCGCGCGGGTGGTGAGGGCGTCGTTGCCCCACGCCGACTGCGCGTCGAGCAGGTCGCGGGTGCGGGCGCGCATGCGCGCGAGGTCGGCGCGGGCGCGCGCGAGGTGCGCGCGCTCGGCGGCGAGGACGTCGTCGGTCACGACGGGGTGCTCCGGGGTCCGCGGTGGCCCGGGTGCGGTCTGCCGCACCGGGAGCCCACCTCCCCGGCAGCGGCCGGGTCGGGGTCGGGCGGAGAGGGTCGTGCGAGGGGCCGTGCGAGGGGCCGTGCGAGGGTCGTGCAGGGCCGACGACTCTACGCCGTCAGCGGACGCGCTGGACCGCGGCGGCCCGGCGGCGCTGCACTGCGGCGTGGACGTCCTCGTGCTCGGCGGCACCCGGTGGATCGGTCGCGCGTTCGCGACCCGCGCGCTCGAGGCGGGGCACGCCGTCACGTGCCTGGCGCGCGGGCAGGGCGGCCCCGTCGCCGACGGCGCCCGGCTGGTCGCCGCGGACCGCGCGCGTCCCGGGGCGTACGACGAGGTCGCCGGCCGCGACTGGGACGCGGTGCTCGAGGTGTCGTGGCAGCCCCGCTGGGTGCGCGAGGCCGTCGCCGCGGTCGGCCCCCGCGCGCGCCACTGGACGTACGTCTCGTCGGTCAACGCCTACGCGTCGTTCGCGACGCCCGGGCAGGACGAGGGCGCCGCCGTCCGGGAGCCGACCGACCGCGACGAGGTCGACCACGCGCTCTACGGCGAGGCCAAGGTCGCCTGCGAGCGGGCCACCGCGCGCGAGGTCGGCGACCGGCTGCTCGTGGCGCGCGCCGGGCTCGTCGGCGGGCCGGGCGACCACACCGGCCGGTCCGGCTGGTGGGCGGTCCGCGCCGCACGCGCGCCGCAGGAGCCGCTGCTCGTGCCGCGCGACGGCGCCCGCGGCGCGGTCGTCGACGTCCGCGACCTCACGTCGTGGCTGCTGCGCTGCGCCGAGCGCGGCACGACCGGCACGTACGACGCGTTCGGCCCGGTGCTCGACCTGCGCGCGTGGGTCGAGCTGTCGCGCGCCGCGGGCGGCCACACCGGCCCGGTGGTCGAGGCCGACTCGGCCTGGCTGCGGGCGCAGGGCGTCGAGGAGTACATGGGCCCCGAGTCGCTGCCGCTGTGGCTGTGCGACCCGGACTGGGTCGGCTTCGGCGACCGCTCGGGCGCGGCGGCCGTCGCCGCGGGGCTGGTGCACCGGCCGCGCGAGGAGCTGCTCCGCGACGTGCTGGCGTACGAGCGGGAGGCCGGGCTCGCCCGCGAGCGCGCGGCGGGGCTGTCGCCCGAGCGCGAGCGCGCGCTGCGCGCCCTACTCGGCTAGCCGCGGCCGCGGGCCGGTCAGGTCCAGCGGCGCCGCGTGCAGCGCCCGCGCGCCGCCGCGGGCGTAGCCGACGCCGCCGCGCCAGGCGTGCCAGAGCAGCCACGGCAC
>CANKBT010000080.1 GCA_947479995.1 Frankiaceae bacterium
CGACCGCGGCGGGCAGCACGAGCCCGAGCGAGCGGAAGCGGTCGGGCCGGTCGCGCAGCACGCGCAGCAGCGCGCCGGCGCCGACCGAGACGCCGACGCACGCGTCGGCGCCGACGGCGTCGGCGACCGCCAGCACGTCGGCGGCGAGCACGTCGTAGTCCCACCCGCCCGGCAGCGGGTCGCTCTCGCCGTGGCCGCGCAGGTCGAGCAGCACGCGCGTGCCGGGCAGGCGCAGCGCCATGCCGCGAGTCTCGGCGCGGCTGCCGCCGAGGCCGTGCACGAGCAGCGTCACCGGCCCGCCGTCGCCGAGCGCCGACCACGCGACGCCGGCGGTGCGGCCCTGCACTAGTGCCCCATCCCGAGACCGCCGTCGACCGGCACGACCGCGCCGTTGACGTACGCCGCCGCGTCGCTGGCGAGGAAGGCGATGACCGCCGCGACCTCCTCGGGCGCGGCGGCGCGGCCGAGCGGCGTCGCGGCGAGCACCTGCGCGCGGCGGGCGGGCGGCAGCCCGGCCGTCATCGCGGTGTCGACCAGCCCCGGCGCGACGACGTTGCTCGTCACGCCGCGGCCGCCGAGCTCGACCGCGAGCGAGCGGGCCAGCCCGACCAGGCCGGCCTTGCTCGCGGCGTAGTTCGCCTGGCCCGCGCCGCCCGACAGCGCGACGACCGACGAGACGAAGACCAGCCGCCCCCAGCGCCGGCGCAGCATCGTGCGCGACGCCGCCTTGGCGACGCGGTAGGCCGCGGTGAGGTTGGTGTCGAGCACGCGCGTGAAGCTCTCCTCGCGCATGCGCAGCAGCAGCCCGTCGTCGGTGGCGCCGGCGCACGAGACGACCACCTCGACGTCGCCGTGCTCCTGCGCGGCGGCGGCGACGGCGGCGTCGACGTCGGCCGCGGAGGTGACGTCGCAGCGCACGCCGAGCAGCCCGTCCGGCGCCTCGCCGCGGTGCGTGACCGCGACCCGGTGGCCCTGCGCGGCGAGCAGCCGCGCGGTCGCCAGGCCGATGCCGCGGCTGCCGCCGGTGACGAGCACCGAGCGGGAGACGGGCGCGGTGGAGCCGACCGACGGCCGCTCCTGCACGGCCGTCACAGCGGCGGGTTGGCGCGCGGCCGCGGCAGCCGCGGCGGGACGGCGGCGAGCGCCTCGAGCAGCGCGCGCCGAGTGCCGGCCGGCTCGACGACCGCGTCGACGGCGCCGCACTCGAGGGCGCGGACGAGGCCTCCGGTCGAGGCCTCGTGCCGGGCGGCGAGCCGGGCCAGCAGCGCCGGCCGCTCGTGCGCCGGGGCGGCGGCCAGCTCGCGCCGGTGCAGCACCTCGACCGCCGCGCTCGCGCCCATGACGTCGACCGTCGCGCCGGGCCAGGCGAAGACGGCGTCGGCGCCGAGGCCGCGGCTGCCCATGGCGATGAAGGCGCCGCCGAAGGCCTTGCGCAGCACGACGGTGAGGCGCGGCACGGTCGCGGCGGCGTACACGTGCAGCAGCTTGGCGCCGCGGCGCACGACGCCGGTGTCCTCCTGCACGACGCCCGGCAGGTAGCCCGGCACGTCGACGAGGAACAGCAGCGGCACGCCGAGCGCGTCGCACCACTGCACGAAGCGCCCGGTCTTGTCGCCGCTGTCGGCGTCGAGGCAGCCCGCGAGCCGGACCGGGTTGTTGGCGACGACGCCGACGGTGCGGCCGCCGAGGCGGCCGAGCCCGGTGACGGCGTTCGGCGCCCAGCCCGCCTGCAGCTCGAGGAAGCGCCGGCCGTCGAGCAGCGCCCGCGCCACCGGCTGCACCTCGTACGGCAGCCGGTGCGACGCCGGCACGAGCGGGCCGGGGTCGGGGCCGTCGACCGCCGTCGGGTCGACGCGGCCCTGCGCGGCGAGCAGCCCGACCAGCTCGCGGGCCCGGCCGAGCGCCAGCCCGTCGGTCGCCTCGGCGAGGTGCACGACGCCGCTGCGCGCGTGCGTCACCGGCCCGCCGAGGCGGTCCATGTCGACGTCCTCGCCGGTGACGGCCCGCACGACGCCGGGCCCCGTGACGAACACGCGCCCCTGCGGCCCGGTGACGACCACGTCGGTGAGCGCCGGGCCGTACGCCGCGCCGCCGGCCGCCGGGCCGAGCACGACCGACACCTGCAGCACGCGGCCGCTGGCGCGGGTCTGCGCGGCGAAGACGCGGGCGACCGCGTCGAGGCTCGCGACGCCCTCGCGCAGCCGGGCGCCGCCGGAGTGCCAGACGCCGACGACCGGCACGCCGAGCTCGACGGCCAGGTCGGTGGCGCCCGCGACGGCGCGGCAGCTGTCGACGCCGAGCGCGCCGCCCTGCACCGACGCGTCCGTCGCGAAGGCGACGACCGGCAGCCCGGAGATGCGGCCGCGCAGCACGACCGCGCCGTCGACCCGCAGCGCGAGGTCGGGGCCGGCGTCGAGCAGCGCCTCGAGCCGCGCGGTGGCGGCGTCGGTGCTGCCGTCGAGCAGCGCGGTCACCGGGTCAGCACCAGGGTGACGTCGTGCCCGCCGAAGCCGAACGACGTGCTCAGCGCGACCTCGTGCGGGTGCGCGCGCGGGGTGAGCCGCACGACGTCGAGGTCGACCGCGTCGTCCGGGTCGTCGAGGTTGCGCACCGCCGGCACCACGCCCTCGCGCAGGCTCAGCACGGCCGCGACCGCCTCGACCGCGCCGGCGGCGCCGAGCAGGTGGCCGGTGCACGACTTGGGCGCGGTGACCGGCGGCCGGTGGGCGCCGAGCGCGAGCCCGAGCGCGGTCGCCTCGGCGACGTCGCCGAGCGGCGTCGAGGTGGCGTGCGCGTCGACGTGCCCGACCTCGTCGGGGCCGACGCCGGCGTCGCGCAGCGCCGCGGTGACGCTGCGCGCGGCGCCCGTGCCGGCCGGGTCGGGCGCGGTGATGTGGTGCGCGTCCGAGGCCAGCCCGGCGCCGGCGACGCGGGCGTGCACGCGGGCGCCGCGGGCGGCGGCGTGCTCCTCGCGCTCGAGCACCAGCACGCCGGCGCCCTCGCCGAGCACGAAGCCGTCGCGCCCCTTGTCGTACGGCCGCGAGGCCTCGGCGGGCGCGTCGTGCCGCGTCGACAGCGCGCGCATCTGCGCGAAGCCCGCGAGCGGCAGCGGGTGCACGCACGCCTCGGCGCCGCCGACCACGACCACGTCGGCCGCGCCGCTGCGCAGCAGGGCGAGCCCCTGCGCGACCGCCTCGGCGCCGGACGCGCACGCGCTCACCGGGCAGTGCACCCCGGCGCGGGCGCCGAGCTCGAGGCCGACGCGCGCGGCGGGCCCGTTCGGCATGAGCATCGGCACGAGGTGCGGGCTGACCGAGCGCGGGCCGCGGTCGCGCAGCACGGCGTCCTGCGACAGCAGGGTGAGCGCCCCGCCGATGCCGGAGCCGAGCACGACGGCGAGCCGCTCGGGCTCGACCTCGGGGGCGCCGGCGTCGGCCCAGGCCTCGCGGGCGGCGACGAGCGCCACCTGCTGCACGCGGTCGAGGGTGCGCGCCTCGACGCGGTCGAGCCGGCCGTCGAGGTCGACGGTCGCGGCCAGCCGCGCGGGGAGCGCGGCGAACTCCGGCTCCTCGAGCAGGCGCACGCCGGAGCGGCCCGTCAGCAGGCCGTCCCAGAGCGCGGCGACGTCGGGGCCGAGGGGCGTGAGCGCGCCGAGGCCGGTGACCGCGACGGGCTCGCTCACGCAGCCGCCCCGGCGTCGACGATGTAGCGCACGGCGTCGCCGACGGTGCGCAGGCGCTCGAGGTCCTCGTCGGGGATGCGCACCCCGAAGCGGTCCTCGCAGGCGACGACGACCTCGACCATGGCGAGCGAGTCGACGTCGAGGTGGAAGTCGAAGGTGGCCTCGGGGACGACCGCCTCGGGGGCGGTGCCGACGACCTCCTGCAGCACGTCGGCGAGCCCGGTCAGCACGTCCTGCTCGGTGGGGGCGGTGGTGGTCACGGGTTCTCCTGGGGGTGGGGGGTGAGCGGTCGTGGGGGGCGGTCAGGGGACGCGGACGACGAGCCCGGCGGCGGCCAGGCCGGCGCCGAAGCCGAGCAGCAGGGCGCGGTCGCCGGGGCGCACCTCGCCGCGCTCGACGAGCCGGGCCAGCGCGAGGGGCACGGAGGCCGCGCTGGTGTTGCCGGCGTCGACGACGTCGTGCGCGACCGCGACCCGGTCGGGCAGGCCGAGGGCGGCGACGACGGAGTCGGTGATGCGGCGGTTGGCCTGGTGGGGCACCAGCGCGTCGAGGTCCGCCACGGTGCAGCCGGCGGCGTCGCAGGCGCGGCGGGCGAGCGCGGGCAGCGTGGTGGTGGCCCAGCGGTAGACCGCCTGCCCGTCCATCCGCATGCGGGGCGGGCTGCCGTCGGCGACGAGCCGGTCGCGCTGGCCGCCGTCGGCCGACCACACCGGGCGGGCGACGCCGCCCTCGGCTCCGGGCGCCGCGGCGGAGACCAGCACGGCGCCGGCCCCGTCGCCGAAGATCATGGCGGTGCCGCGGTCGTGCGGGTCGACGACGTCGAGCATGCGCTCGCTGCCGACGACGAGCACGTGGTCGGCGGAGCCGGCCCGCACGGCGTCGGCGGCGAGCGCGAGGGCGTAGACGAAGCCGGCGCAGCCCGCCCCGACGTCGCTCCCGCCCGCCGCGGTGCAGCCCAGCCGGTGCGCGACCTCGGGGGCGCCGTGCGGCAGCGCGCCGGGCAGGCTGCAGGTCGCGAGCAGCACGAGGCCGACGTCGGCCGCGTCGACGCCCGCGGCCGCGAGCGCCTTGGCGCCGGCGCTCACCGCCATGTCGACGACCGACTCGTCGGCGCCGGCGACGCCGCGCGTGACGATGCCGGTGCGGCTGCGGATCCACGCGTCGCTCGACCCGAGGCGGGCCGCGACCGCGGTGTTGTCGACCGGGGCCGTCCGGTGCGCGCCGAGGCCGGTGAGGGTCGCTCCCCTCACGCGGGCACCGGTGCCCGCACGCCCTCGACGGCGAGGTCGGGGCGGGCCCGTCGCACCAGGCCGGTGAGCACGCCGGACGGCGCGAGCTCGACCACGGGCCCGTCGGGCAGCGCCGCCAGGCAGAGGTCGAAGCGCACCGGGCGCACGAGCTGGTCGGCGAGCCGGTCGAGCAGCGCGCGGCCGTCGGTGAGCACGGCGCCGTCGGCGTTCGCGACGACCGGGCAGACCGCCTCGCCGGGCGCGAGCCCGGCGACGTGGGCGGCGAGGGCGTCGCGGGCCGGCGCCATCGCGGACGTGTGGAAGGCGGCGGCCACCTCCAGGCGGCGCAGCCGCGCGCGGCCCGACGGCGCGTACGCGTCGAGCGCCTCGACCGGGCCGCCGAGCACGACCTGACCGGGGGCGTTGACCGTGCCGAGCTCGAGCCCGGCGGCGGCCACCTCCTCGGCCGACGGCACCTCGCCGAGGACGGCCGCCATGCCGGTCGGGCGGAGCCGGGCGGCGTCGGCCATGAGCCGGCCGCGCACCGCGGCGAGGGCGACGGCCTCGTCGTCGTCGAGCACGCCGGCGAGCGCGAGGGCCGCGAGCTCGCCGACGCTGTGGCCGCAGACGAGCGTCGGCGCGTCGAGCGTGCGGCCGCTCAGCAGCGCGGCGGCGGTGAGCACCGGCTGGGCGACGTCGGTCTGCCGCAGCACGTCCGCGGGCGCGGTGGTGCCGAGACCGAGCAGGTCGAGGCCGGTGCGCGCCGACCACCGCTCGACGGCCGTGACGGCGCCGGGTGCGGTCAGCCACGGCACGAGCAGGCCCGGTGCCTGGGCACCCTGTCCGGGGGCGAGGAGCGTGGTCACGCCCTCGACACTGCGGCCGGGCACCCGCCCGCGCACTGGCCGACGCGCACCGACATCACGGGCCGGTCTTGTCAGGTTCCTACAACGAGGGCTCGCGGCCGAGCACGAGGGCGAGGCGCAGCACGAGCGCCCCGCGGGCGTCGGCCGGGTCGTGCCCGACGACCTCGCGGATGCGCTTGAGGCGGTAGCGCACGGTGTTCGGGTGCACGACGAGCAGCCGCGCCGCGCCCTCCAGCGAGCCCGCCTGCTCGAGGTACGCCGCGGCCGTCGCGAGCAGGTCGCCACCCGCCGCGGCGAGCGGCGCGTGCACGTCCTCGAGCAGCCGCGTGCGGGCGGCCGCCTCCCCCAGCACGGCCCGCTCGGCCAGCAGCGCCGCGGCGGCGACGGGGCGCGGCGCCTGCGGCCAGGCGCCGACGGCGGCGAGCCCGGCGAGCGCCTCCTGCACCGAGGTCGCCACGTCGGCGAGCTCGCCGACGACCGGCCCGTGCACGACCGGCCCGTCGGGCAGGCGGCGGGCGACCTCGGCGACGCCGTCGGCCGGCGCCCCGCCGGGCCCGCCGACGACGAGCACGAGCGCGCCGGTCGACTCCCCCGACAGCAGCGACAGCCCCGCGGCGCGGGTGTGCGCCCGCAGCGCCGGCAGGTCGACGACCCGGTCGGCCGGCGCCGCCGCGGCCACCACCCAGGCTCCGCGCTCCCAGCCCAGGGCGGCGGCCCGCGAGAGCACCAGCGAGCCGACCGCCCCGCGCACGAGGGCGTCGACGACACCGGCCTCGACCCGGGCGTCCCAGGCGCCGCGCGCCTCGGCGGCGCTGGCGTAGACGTCGGCGGCGGCGAAGGCGATCTCGCGGGAGTAGCGCAGCACCGCCTCGCGCACGCGCTGCTCGTCGCCGGGCGCCGCGAGCGCGGGCACCTCGCGCTCGACCACGTCGACGGCGAGCCGGATGAGCTGCACGGTCTGCTTGAGGGTGACCGCGCGCGTCAGCTCGCGGGGCGCCGCGGCGAAGACCGTCGGCACCGGCGCCTCCGGCGCGCGCAGCCACGCGGTGAACGCGCCCAGCCCGGCCTCGACGACGAGCCCGACGTACGACCGCTCCTGCGCCGGCAGCGCGCGGAACCACGGCAGCGCGTCCATCTCGGCGACGGCCGCGCGCGACAGCCGCGCCGAGGCGCGGCGCACGCGCTGCCAGGAGGGCTGGGCCACGCGGCCACTCTCGCAGCCGCGCGTACCGTCTCCCGCCATGAGCGAGGCCTACCTGGTCGGTGGCGTGCGGACGCCCGTCGGGCGCTACGGCGGGGCGCTGTCGGCCGTGCGGCCCGACGACCTCGCCGCCACCGTCGTGGGCGAGCTGGTGCGCCGCACCGGCGTCGACCCCGAGCGCGTCGACGAGGTCGTGCTCGGCGCCGCCAACCAGGCGGGCGAGGACAACCGCAACGTCGCGCGCATGGCCGCGCTGCTCGCCGGCCTGCCGCTGCACGTGCCGGGCCACACGGTCAACCGGCTCTGCGCCTCGGGCCTCACCGCGGTGGCGAACGCCGCCATGGCCGTGAAGACCGGCGAGGCCGACGTGGTGGTCGCCGGGGGCGTCGAGTCGATGACCCGCGCGCCCTGGGTGATGAGCAAGCCCGGCACGCCGTGGGCCCGGCCGGGCGAGGTGCACGACACCGCGCTCGGCTGGCGCTTCACCAACCCGGCGCACGACGCCGAGCACACCATCACCCTCGGCCAGACCGCCGAGCGCGTCGCGGCGCTCGACGGCATCACGCGCGAGGAGTCCGACGCGTACGGGCTGCAGTCGCAGGAGCGCGCCGCGAGGGCCGTGTCGGACGGCGCCTTCGACGCCGAGCTGGTGCCGGTCGCCGGCCTCGCCGCCGACGAGACGGTGCGCGCCACCTCGCTCGAGCGGCTCGCCGCGCTCACGCCCGCCTTCGCGCGCGACGGCGTGGTCACCGCCGGGTCGAGCAGCCCGCTGTCGGACGGCGCGTCGGCGGTGCTCGTCGTCAGCGAGCGGGCCGTGCGCGAGCTGGGCCTGGAGCCGCGGGCGCGCGTCGTCACCACGGCCAACGCCGGGCTCGAGCCGCACCTCATGGGCCTCGGGCCGGTGCCGGCGACCGAGAGGGCGCTGGCGCGCGCCGGCTGGTCGGTCGGCGACCTCGACGCCACCGAGCTCAACGAGGCCTTCGCCGTGCAGGTCATCGCGAGCGCCCGCCGCCTCGGGCTCGACCCCGGCACCCTCAACGCCGACGGCGGCGCGATCGCCCTCGGGCACCCGCTCGGCTCGAGCGGCTGCCGGCTGCTCGTCACGCTGCTCGGCCGCCTCGAGCGCGAGCAGGGCCGGCGCGGGCTGGCGACGATGTGCGTCGGCGTGGGCCAGGGCGCGGCCATGCTCGTCGAGCGGGTCTGACCCTGCTCGAGGCCCTCGTCCTGCTGGCCGCCGGCGCGGTCGCCGGGACCATCAACGGCGTCATCGGCTCGGGGACGCTGCTCACCTTCCCGGTGCTGCTGGCGCTCGGCTACCCGCCGGTCGTCGCCAACACGACCAACACCGTCGGGCTGACCCCGGGGGCGTTCAGCGCGGCGGCCTCGCAGCGCGCCGACCTCCGCGGCCACGGGCGGCGCACCGCGCAGCTCGCCGCGGCCGCGACCGCCGGCGCGGTCGCCGGCGCCGTGCTGCTGCTGCAGCTGCCGGCCGGCGTCTTCGACGCGGTCGTGCCCGCGCTCATCGCGCTCGCCCTCGTGCTCGTGGTGCTGCAGCCGCGGCTGTCGGCGGCCATCACCGCGCGGCGCGACCCGGCGCGCGCGCCCGGGTCGGGCCCCGGCCTGCTCGCCGCCCTCGCCGGCACCGGGGCGTACGGCGGCTACTTCGGCGCGGGGCAGGGGATCGTGCTGTTCGCGGCGCTCGCCACCGCGCTGCCCGACGACCTGCCGCGCGTCAACGCGACGCGCAACCTGCTCGCCGGCGTCAACAACGGCGTCGCGTCGCTGGTCTTCCTCGCCGTCGCCGACGTGCGCCTCGTCGCCGCGCTGCTGCTCGCCGTCGGGTCGGTCGTCGGCGGCCTGCTCGGGGCGCGCATCGCCCGCCGGCTGTCGCGCTCCGCACTGCGGGCGGTGGTGGTCGTCGTCGGCCTCACGGCGATCGCGCAGCTGCTGCTCCGCTAGGACACGCGCGCGTCACCTGCCGGCAACACGGGGCGCGCACGCTGGTCGCATGGAGCACGGGACCTGGGTCTGCGAGAACTGCGAGGCGTCGAACGCCCCACGCCGCAAGCGCTGCAGCGACTGCGGCACGCTGCACCTGCCGCGCCCCCGCGAGGAGCAGGAGCGGGCGGCCAGCTAGGGCGCGTGCTCCTCGACGTACGCCTCGGGGTCGACGTCGTCGCCGGACAGGCCCTCGGCGCCGTCGTGCCGGTCGTGGAACTCCAGCCAGCGCTCGCCGAGCGCGGCGCGCTCCTGCGCCGGCACGCCCTCGCGGAAGGCCGGCAGGATGTCGCGCTCCTCCTCGTCGAGGTGCTCCGCGGTCACCTCGCGGGCGGCGTGCACGGCCGTCCACCAGGCCTCGCTGCCGACGTCGTGCGCGTCGGCGTCGCGGACGGCGTGCCGGATCTCGTCGTGGTCGTGCACCGCGTGCGCGGTGTCGCCGGCGGTGCCGTCGACGTCCTGCAGCAGCGCCGGGTAGAAGACCTCCTCCTCGCCGGCGGCGTGCACCTCGAGCTGCGCACCGAGCGCGGTCCAGCGGTCGGCGAGCCCCTCGGCACCGCCCTGGTCGAGGTCGGCGAAGGCCCGGCGGATCGCGTCGTGCTCGGACAGGACCAGTGCGTCGACGTCGAGGTCACCCATGGCCCACCGGTGCCCCCTCCCGGGCGGGCGACCCGTGCGAGGCTCGCCGCGTGACGGCGTACACCGAGGCCCTGCGACCTGCGGTGACGCCCCTGCTCGCCGAGGACGAGGAGCTGCTCCTCGTCACCCCGGTGACCACGGACGGCGGCACGACCGAGGACGTCGACGTGCGCGACGAGGTGCGCAACCTGGCGGGGGTCCTGCTGGTCGCGCACCCCGGCGAGCTGCTGCGCCGGGCGACCTTCGGACGGGCCGTGCGAGGGCCGGCGTCCGCGACGGCGGCCCGCGTGCACGCGGCGGTCGACGGGCGAAAGGGCGAGAGCGCGTCCCTCGCGCTCACCGGCCGGCGCCTGCTGCTGCTCGCCGTGACGACCACTGCCGCGCGGGGCGCGGTCACGTACGCCGTCGAGCCGCTGCTCGAGGTGCCGCGCGCCGCGCTGACCGGGGCCGGGCGGCGCGGCGTCGTGCTGCGCCAGCGGGTGGTCCTGCACTTCGCCGACGGGTCGTCGTGCGCGCTGCTGGTCGGCCTGCCGTCGCACGCGCGGGCGCTCGTCGCGGCCGTCTGAACGCACGGCGCGGCGACCCGAGCGGGCCGCCGCGCCCTCGCTCAGCAGCCGATGGTGCCGCTGCTGACCGCGCGCACGGCACCGGCCCACTGGATGGCGCCTCGGGCCGAGACGCAGTTGGCCGGCGAGTACACCCGCACGGGACCGGCGTAGAACGAGACCGCCTCGTCCTCCTGCGCGAGCACGGTCGGCGTGCAGTCCGCCGGCGAGCGCTCGGCGCACCGGTACAGCTGCACCACCGTGCGGCGCTCCACGCCGTACGCCGCGCCGAGGTGGTTGAAGCGCGCGCAGTTGTTGCCGTTGCTCGCGTTGTAGTAGACGACCAGCTCGCCGATGGCCGCCCCGTCGTAGCGCACCACGCTGCGGTCGATGAGGGTGCCGCCGCACTGCCCCGCCCCGTCGGCCGCCGCCGGGCCAGCGGACCCGACCACCGTCCCCGTCACCAAGGTCATCACCGCTGCCGCCACTGCCCAGCTCCGTCGCATGACGTGCCCCTCCCTGCCGGCGCACCCTGCGACGGCCGCGCGACCCTACGGCCGTGAAGCGGACAGCGGGGGCGGAGTCGGCAGTTCCCGGCATAATCTGGACGGCGATGCCGCACCCCGCGCAGCCCGGCCGGGCCGTCCGCCTCGAGCAGGTGCTCGAGCGCGACGGGCCCACCTGCGTCTGGTGCGGCCGGCCCTTCGACCGGCTCGTGCGGCCGACGACCGAGCACGTCGTGCCCCGGGTCAAGGGCGGGCCGTCCTGGCTGGCCAACGAGGTCGCCGCGTGCCGCCGCTGCAACGGCGAGCGCGGGCACCAGGGCCTCGTGCCGTGGCTCGAGGAGTGCCTGCGCCGCGGCTGGCCGGCCGACGAGCAGCGCCTGCTCGCCCGGCTCGAGGAGCTCGGTCGCGAGATCGACGTGCGCGGCGGGCAGCGGCGGGCGCGCGAGTCGCTCGACGCCGCCCAGCG
>CANKBT010000081.1 GCA_947479995.1 Frankiaceae bacterium
GCGATGTCCCACTCCATCGTCGGGCCGAAGCGCGGGTAGACGTCGGCCTCGCCGGCGGCGACGAGGCAGAGCTTCAGCGACGACCCCGCGCTGCGCAGGTCGGCCGGCTGCAGGCGGTCGAGGAAGGCGCGCGTGGCGTCGTCGAGGTGGCTGCGCGAGGCGACGGCCACCAGCCCGCCCTCGGGGTACGCGCGCGTGCGCACCGGCGCGGTCGCGACGAGGCGCGCGCCCGGGGCGACGTCGGCGCGCACGGCCCGCGTGCCGCCGGCGTACGCCGTGCCGCGCGCCGGCGCGTACACCGCGCCGCACACCGGGGCGCCGTCGCGCACGAGCGCGACGTTGACCGTGAAGTCGCCGTTGCGCGACACGAACTCGCGGGTGCCGTCGAGCGGGTCGACGAGCAGGAACTCGCGCGGCACCTCGGGCAGCCCGCCGGCGCTGACGGCCTCCTCCGCGACGACCGTGACGCCGGGCAGCAGTGCGGACAGCCCGGCGAGCAGCACCTCCTCGGCGCGCTCGTCGGCCTCGCTCACCGGCGACGCGTCGTCCTTGGTGCGCACCGCGAAGTCGGTGGCGTAGACCTCCATGACGACCCGCCCGGCGTCGACGGTGAGCTGCGCGAGCGCGAGGGCGAGGTCGTCCGGGTCGGTCACCCCGACATCATGGCGGGCCGGTGGGGGAGAGTGGTCCCGTGGAGCAGGAGACCGGCCTCGGCGCCGAGCAGGCGCTGGCGCCCGCCGAGCTGCGCCGGGTGCTGAGCACCTTCGCCAGCGGCGTCACGGTCGTCACCGGCGACGACGACGGCACGCCGGTCGGCTTCGCCTGCCAGTCGTTCTCGTCGCTGTCGCTCGACCCGCCGCTCGTGCTGTTCTGCCCGGCGCGCACGTCGGGCAGCTGGCCGCGCATCCGGCACTCGGGGTCCTTCACCGTCAACGTGCTCGCCTCCGACCAGGAGGACGTCTGCCTGGTCTTCGCGCGGCAGGTGCCCGACCGCTTCAGCCAGGTGCGGTGGCGCGCGACGCCGACCGGCCCGGCGCTCGACGGCGTGCTCGCGACCGTGCACTGCGACGTCGAGGCGGTGCACGACGGCGGCGACCACGAGGTCGTCATCGGCCGGGTGCGCGAGCTCGTCACGCACCGCGACGCCGCGCCGCTCGTGTTCTTCCGCGGGGCCTTCGGCCTCGGCAGCTGACGCCGGCGGGTTGCCGCGCCCTGCACGGGGCACGGCGCGGCGCATGAGCGAGCCCGCGCTGCAGCGCGCGATCACCGGCCGGCTGCTGTTCCTGTTCGTCCTCGGCGACGTGCTCGGCGCGGGCGTCTACGCGCTCGTCGGGAGCATCGCCGCCGAGACCGGCGGCGCGGTGTGGGCGCCGCTCGTGGTCGCGCTCGTGCTCGCGCTGCTCACGGCGGGCAGCTACGCCGAGCTCGTGACGAAGTACCCGCGGGCGGGCGGCGCGGCGGTCTTCGCGCAGCGCGCGTACCGGCGCCCGGTCGTGTCCTTCCTCGTCGGCTACTGCATGGCCGCGGCGGGCGTCGTCTCGGCCGCGGGCCTCGCGCTCGCCTTCGCCGGCGACTACCTCGGCGAGCTCGTCGACGTGCCGACCGTGCCCGCCGCCGTCGTGTTCCTGCTGCTCGTCGCGGTGCTCAACGCGCGCGGCATCAAGGACAGCCTGCGCGCCAACGTCGTCATGACGCTCGTCGAGGTCGGCGGCCTCGTGCTCGTCGTCGTGCTCGGCCTGCTGGTGGTCACCGGCGGCGACGGCGACGCCGGCCGCGTGCTCGAGACGCGCGAGGGCGTCGGCGTCGGCAGCGCCGTGCTCGGCGGCGCGCTGCTGGCCTACTACTCGTTCGTCGGCTTCGAGACCTCCGCCAACGTCGCCGAGGAGACGGTCGACGTGCGCCGCACCTACCCGCGGGCGCTGCTCGGCGCGCTGCTGGTCGCCGGCGCGGCGTACCTCCTCGTCGGCCTGGCCGTGAGCGCGGCGGTGCCGACCGACGTGCTGGCCGGCTCGAGCGCGCCGCTGCTCGAGGTGGTGCGGCTGTCCGGCACCGGGCTGTCGCCCGACGTGTTCAGCCTCATCGCGCTCATCGCCGTCGCGAACGGCGCGCTGCTCACCATGGTCATGGCCAGCCGGCTCGTCTACGGCATGGCGCGCGAGTCGCTGCTGCCGCCGGTGCTCGGGCGCGTCCTGCCGGGGCGGCGCACGCCCGGCGTGGCGATCGTCGCGACGACGGCGGTGGCCGTCGCGCTCGCCGTCACCGGCGACCTGGCGACGCTCGCCGAGACCGTCGTGCTGCTGCTGCTCGTGGTGTTCACCAGCACCAACCTCGCGGTGCTCGTGCTGCGCCGCGACGAGACCGCCGAGGACCACGTGCGGGTGCCGACCGCCGTGCCCGTGCTGGGCGTCGCGTCGTGCGTGCTGCTCGCCACGCAGCAGGAGGCGGCCACGTGGGCCCGCGCCGGCCTGCTCGTCGCCGTCGGCCTGCTGCTGTACGGCCTGTCGCGGCTCGCCGGCGCCCGCGGCTCCGCGCAGCCCGCCGGCGAGGAGCGGACGGCGACCGGGCGCTAGGAGCCGCTCGGGCGCTGCCAGGTGCCGTCGTCGGCCAGCCGCGCGATGCGCACGTGCATGGTCGAGCGCTGGTGCAGCGCCGCGGCGACCGCGCGGTGCAGCCCGTCGTCGAGGTAGAGCACGCCCTGCCACTCCACGACGTGGCAGAACAGGTCGCCGAAGAAGGTGGAGTCCTCGGCGAGCAGCACGTCGAGGCGCAGCTCGGCCTTGGTCGTCACGAGGTCGGCGAGGGCGACCTGCCGCGGCGGGATCGACGCCCAGTCGCGGTGCGCCATGTCGGGGTCGGGGTAGGGCCGCGCGTCGAGCACGCCGCGGAACACCCGGCCGCCCGAGGACGGGCGACGGGTCGGCGGGCGGCGCGGGACGGTCACCCGCCCAGGCTCGCACGCGCCGCCGGGCGGGCGGCGCAGGGCCGGGGCCGACCCGCCGTGCTCAGGCGCCGGCGGACCGGCAGGGCCGCTCGCGGAGCTCGCGCACGTAGTCGTCGGGCGCGCCGGCGTCCTCGGCGGCCTGCGCCAGCACGCCCAGGTAGCGCGCGGAGGGCAGACCGCCCTCGTAGCCGTCGAGCACGTAGACCCAGGCGAGCCGGTCGCCGTCGAGCGTCTTCACGCGCACCTTGGTCTTGCGGTAGAGCCCGGTGTCGGCGCCCTCCCACGCGTCGAGGTGCGCGGCGTCGGCCTCGGTGAGGTCGTACAGCCCGACGTAGACGTGCTCGCCGGGCGCCTCGGCCAGGGTCGCGAGCGCGCCCTCCCAGCCCATCTCCTCGCCGCCGAACGTGAGCCGCCAGCCCTCGATCCAGCCCGTCCCGAGGGACGGCGAGTGGGGGCAGCGCCGGATCATCTGCGCCGGGTCGAGGTTGCTCCCGTACGCGGCGTACAGCGCCATGCCGGGGAGCCTACCGACGCCCGAGGTGGGAGGATGGTGACCGTGACCAGGATCGCGATCGTCGGCGGGGGACCCGCGGGCTACGAGGCCGCCCTCGTGGCCTGCCAGCTCGGGGCGGAGGTCACGCTCGTCGACCGCGACGGCATCGGCGGGCAGTGCGTGCTGTCGGACTGCGTGCCCTCCAAGACCTTCATCGCGACCTCCGAGGCGATGACCACGTACGCCCACGCCGACCGCCTCGGCGTGCACACCGAGGGGCTGGTCTCGACCCGCCTGTCGGAGGTGCACCAGCGCGTCAAGGCGCTCGCCCTCGCGCAGTCGCACGACATCGCGCACCGGCTGGAGCGCGACGGCGTGCGGCTCCTGGCGGGGCAGGCGCGGCTGACCAGCGCCTCGACCGTCGAGGTCGACGGCGAGGTCGTCGAGGCCGACGCCGTGCTGCTGGCGGTGGGCGCGCGGCCGCGCGTCGTCGAGGGCGCCGAGCCCGACGGCGAGCGCATCCTCGACTGGCGCCAGCTCTACGACCTCACCGAGCTTCCCGAGCACCTCGTCGTCGTCGGCTCCGGCGTGACCGGCGCGGAGTTCGCCAACGCCTACCTGGCGATGGGCTCGCAGGTGACGCTCGTCTCCAGCCGCGACCGGCTGCTGCCCAGCGAGGACCGCGACGCCGCCGAGCTGCTGCAGACCGTCTTCGAGGGCCGCGGCATGCACGTGCAGCGCGGGCGCGCCGCCACCGTCGTCAGCACGGGGGACGGCGTGCTCGTCACGCTCACCGACGGCACCGAGGTGCGGGGCAGCCACTGCCTCATGACGGTCGGCTCGGTGCCCAACACCGAGGGCCTCGGCCTCGAGGAGGTCGGCGTGCGCGTCGGCGCCGGCGGCCAGGTCGAGGTCGACCGCGTCAGCCGCACCAACGTGCCGGGCGTCTACGCCGCCGGCGACTGCACCGGCGTGCTCGCGCTCGCGTCGGTCGCCGCCATGCAGGGCCGCATCGCCATGTGGCACGTGCTCGGCGAGGCGGTGTCGCCGCTGCGGCTGTCGACCGTGTCGGCCAACGTCTTCACCGACCCGCAGGTCGCGTCGGTCGGCGTGACGCAGAAGCAGGTCGAGTCGGGCGAGGTCGTCGCCGACCAGGTGACGCTGCCGCTGGCCACCAACGCGCGCGCCAAGATGCAGGGCCTCGAGCACGGCTTCGTGAAGTTCTTCTGCCGGCCGGGCAGCGGCACCGTGCTCGGCGGCGTCGTCGTGGCGCCGACCGCCAGCGAGCTGGTCATGCCGATGTCGCTCGCGGTGCAGCACGGCCTGACGGCCGACCAGATCGCGCACACCTTCGCGATCTACCCGTCGCTGTCGGGCTCCGTGACCGAGGCGGCGCGGCAGCTCATGCTGCGCACCTGAGCGGCGCGGGTCTCAGCCGCCCTGCAGCCGCTCGGCGAGCATGACGATGATGCCGCTGGGACCGCGCAGGTAGGTCAGGCGGAACTGGTCCTCGTAGGTCGCCACGCCGCGCAGCGGGTGGCACCCGTGCCGGGCCGCGGTCTCGAGCGCCGCGTCGAGGTCGTCGACGAGGAAGGCCACGCGGTGCATGCCGACCTGGTTCGGCACCGCGGGCTCGACCTCGACGGCGGCCGGGTGCAGGTGCTCGAAGAGCTCGAGCCGGCCCTCGCCGTCGGGCGTCTGCAGCATCGCGATGCGGGCGTGGTTGCCGTCCAGGCCGACCGCGGTGTCGGACCACCCGCCGCTCACGGTGTCGCGCCCCAGGACCGTCAGCCCCAGGTCGGTGAAGAAGGCGATGGCCTCCTCGATGTCGCGAACGGCGATGCCGACGTTCTCCAGCCTGATGGGCACGGCCGCACGCTAGCGCGCGTCAGGCGGCCCAGCGGGTGAGGACGGCGTAGAGCGTCAGGCCGGGGCCGAACGCCACGAGCAGCACGAGGTCGCCGGGCGCGAAGTCGCGGGTGCGCAGCATCTCCTCGGTGACCATGAGCACCGTGCCGGACGAGCAGTTGCCGTTCTGGTCGAGCACCCGGCGCGACGCGTCGAGGCCGCCCTCGGGCACCTCGCAGCGCTCGCCGACGACGTCGAGGATGCGGGGGCCGCCCGGGTGCACGGCCCAGCCCGCGACGTCGTGCACGGTCTTGCCGTGGCGGGCGAGCAGGGTGTCGACGACGGGGCGCACGGCGTCCTGCAGCGCGTACGGCACCTTGGGCGACAGGCCCATGCGGAAGCCGGTGTCGGTGACGTCCCACGTCATGAGCGAGGCGGTGTCGACGTTCGTCGCCGCCTCGGAGTCGAGCACCTCGAGGCCGGGAGGCAGGTCGGGGGCGTCGCCCGGCAGCACCGCGGCGGCGGCCGCGGCGTCGGCGAACAGCGAGTGCGCGACGAGCTGCTGCAGCCCCTCGGGGGTGTCGGCAGCGAGCGGCGGCTGCGCGTGCAGGCTCGTCAGCTCGCAGCACAGCAGCACGGCCGGCCTGCTGCGCGAGCGGGCGAAGTCGGCGACCGACAGCAGGCCGGGGAGCGCGGCGTAGCAGCCCATGTGGCCGATGCCGAGGCGCTGCGTCGAGTCGGGGAAGCCCAGGTCGCGCGACAGCACGATGTCGAGGCCGGGGGTGGCGTAGCCGGTGCACGAGGCGACCGAGAACAGGCCGACCTGCGCGGGGTCGACGGCGCCGCCGAGCACGCCCGACACCGCCTCCTTGCCGAGCGGCAGCGCCTCGACCATGAAGCGCCGCATGCGCTCTCCGGTGCCCCACGAGGTGACGTCCTCGACGCGGGGGTCGAGCACGCCGTGGCGGGTCGTGACGCCGGCGCTCTGCCACAGCTTCTCGGCGCGCGGGTCGCTGCCGAAGCGCTCGGCGAAGAAGTCCGTCCAGAGGCCGGCGTGGTCCATGGGCGCCGGGACGGCGTGGGCGAGCGAGACGAGGCGGGGGTAGGGCGTCACCTGTCGAGTCTCACCCGTGGGCGCGCTTCGAACCAGTCCCCGTGAACAGCACGGACGTGAGCGGCGTCGCCACCATGCGCACGCCGTCGCGGCGGCCGGCCAGCCACCGCAGGTAGTCGCCCGCCGACGGGCGCAGGCCGCGCAGCCGCAGGTCGACGCCGAGGTCGGCGCAGGTGCGCACGAGCGCGCGGCGGTCGACGAGCAGCGCGGGGTCGTGCAGCCCGCGCGGCGGCCCGCCGGGCAGCCGCTCCGCGACCGTGATCGAGACCACCTTCGCCAGCCGGGTGTCGGCGATGGTGTCGAGCACCAGCGTGCCGCCGGGGCGCAGCACGCGCACCGCCTCGGCGAGCAGCACCGCCGGGTGGGCGACGTGCTCGAGCACCTCGCCGGCGACCACGACGTCGGCGCACGCGTCGGCGAACGGCAGCCGCGTGACGTCGCCCTGCACGGTCGTGACGCCGTGCGCCCGCGCGACCCGCACGGCCGTCGGCGACAGGTCGAGGCCGACGTGGCGGTAGCCGCGCAGGTGCGGTGCGAGCAGGCCGCCGCCGCACGCCAGGTCGAGCAGCAGCGCGCCCTCGCGCGGCGCCGGCGGCACGAGCGTCGCGCGGTGCGCGGCCAGCCAGGCCAGCATGGCGAAGGGCCCGCGCGGGTCCCACCAGGCGTCGGCGAGCTCGTCGTACTGCTCGGGGCGGTTGCGCTCCTGCGTGCCGTGCCTCAGGCCATCCACCTGCGCACCTTGCCGCGTGCGGCGCGGTCGCGCGCGGCGGGCCACCCGGCGTCGGCGCGCGCGGCCCGCTCCTGCTCGCGCGCGTGCAGCCGGCCGTAGGTGAACGTCGGCTCTCCGGCCGCGTGCGCGAGGTCGGCCACCTCGCGCAGCACCTCGCGCGTGACGACGCCGTCCTGGTGCTCGCCGAGCGCCTCGGTGAGGGCCTCGGCGGCCTTGGCGGCGCGCGCCGCCGGCCGGCCGAGCGCGGGGGCGACGGCCTCGGTGGCGTAGCGGGCGCGCTTGGCGGCCTTGCGGGCCTCGTGCAGCAGCAGGTCGCGCGCGTCGTCGGTCGGCGCGGCGTCGACCTCCTCGAGCGCCTCGTCGAGACGGCGCCACGCGCGGTGCACCACGCGCGGCAGGCGCTTCGCCGCCTGGTCGCGCGCGTGCCTGCTGAGCGGCGGGTCGGCGAGCAGGCCGTCGAGGGCCTGGAGCAGCGCGAGGTAGCGCGGGCCGTCGAGCGCGCGCACCACCTCCGCGTGGGCCGCGCGGTAGCGGGCGTCGAAGACGGCGTCGACGCGGGCGCGCACCGGGCCGACGAGGCCGGGGCCGGCCTCCTCCTCGTCGAGCAGGGCGTGCAGGCGGGCGCACTGCACCTCGGCGTCGCGGGCCTCGCCGAGCAGGCCCGCCAGCCAGGCCAGCTCGGCGCGCACGGGGTCGGTGCGCTCGCGCTCGAGCAGCGGCCGCATGGTCTGCATCGCGCTGCGCAGCCGGCGGGTGGCGACGCGCATGCGGTGCACCGCGTCGTCGGCGTCGCGGCGCACCTGCGGGTCGCGGCGCGTGAGCTCCTGCACCTGCTGGTGCAGGTGGCGCAGCACGACGTCGCCGGCGGTGCGGGTGCCGGGGCGCGGCTCGCGCGAGGCCCACCAGGGCGCGTCCGGCGCGCTCGCGGCGAGCACGCGGCCGACCTTGGACGTGCTGGTGGCGTCGACCGCGCCGGCGCCGCGCAGCAGCGCCTCGACCTCGTCGAGCAGCGCGGGGTCGCCGGCGCCGAGCTCGGCCTCCCACTCGCGCCAGACGAGCGGCTCGCCGTTGGTCGGTGTGCCGGTCACGCGGTCGTCGGCGACCTCGACGAGCAGCGCACCGTCGGCGTCGAGCAGGCGGGAGACGGTGCGGCGGGTCGCCAGCACGGCGACCGGCACGAGCGCCTGCCCGCGCGCCGCGGCGCGCACGAGGGCCCGCAGCGCGGGCGGCACGGCGCGGCCCCGCCCGAGCGGCAGCGCGAGCTCCTCGCGGTCGCGGCCGGCGGGCGTCTTGAGGTGCCAGCCGGCGTCGGCGCCGCCGGTGCGCCGGCGCAGCGTCGTGCCGGCGGCGCGCAGCCGCAGGTCGGCCGTGTCGTAGTACGTCGCCTCGAGGGCGTGCTCGACCACCTCGACCGTCGCGACGCCGCGCACGCCGGCGAGCGGCGGCACGACCGCGTCGACCGGCACGTCGTACGTGCGCTCGACCTCGACGGCGGCGGTGGCCCCGGCGGGCAGCGTGCTCATCCTCAGAACCCCCTCGGCGGTGGCTCGCGCTCGGGCACGGGCAGGCCGTGCTGGGCGAGCCTGCGGTCGCGCAGGTCGTCGGCGTACGCCGCCGACACGAAGGCCACGGACGACAGCAGCAGCGCCGGCACCGCGACGTGCACCCACGCCGGGCCGGGCAGCAGCGCGAGCAGCACCGCGACCGGCAGCGCCTGGAGCATGCTGCGGCCGAGGCCGCGCCAGCGCCAGCCCGGTGAGGTGAGGTCGTGCATCACCCACGTCCGGCGGTCGAGGGGCAGCCGCCCGCCGAGCGTGTAGCGCAGGCGCTGCCCCCTGCTGGGCGGCTTCAGGTCGGCTAGTCCTTGATCTCGCAGATGGCCGTGCCGCTGGGCACGACGGTGCCCACCTCGGCGGTGAGCCCGGTGACGGTGCCGGCCTTGTGGGCGTTGAGCGGCTGCTCCATCTTCATCGCCTCGAGCACGACGACGAGCTGCCCGGCCTCGACGGTCGCGCCCTCCTCGACGGCCACCTTGACGATGGTGCCCTGCATCGGCGAGGTGAGCGTGTCGCCGGAGGCGGCGGCACTGCCGCTGCCCTTGCGCTTGGACGGCTTCTTCTGCGCGCCGGCGGCCACGGGCGCGGCGGAGGCGCCGAGCCCGGCGGGCAGGCTGACCTCGAGGCGCTTGCCGCCGACCTCGACGACCACCGTCTCGCGCGCCGCGGGCTCCTCGCCCTCGGCGGCCGCGGCGTACGGCGGGATGTCGTTGTCGAACTCGGTCTCGATCCACCGGTTGTGCACCGTGAACGGCTCGGCGGTGAAGGCCGGGTCGACGACGACCTTGCGGTGGAACGGGATGAGGGTCGCCATGCCCTCGACCTCGAACTCCGCCAGCGCGCGGGCCGAGCGCTGCAGCGCCTCCTCGCGGGTGGCGCCGGTGACGATGAGCTTGGCGAGCAGCGAGTCGAAGGCGCCGCCGACGACCGAGCCGGCCTCGACGCCGGAGTCGACGCGCACGCCCGGCCCCTGCGGGCTGACGAACGTGGTGACCGCGCCGGGCGCCGGCAGGAAGCCGCGGCCGGCGTCCTCGCCGTTGATGCGGAACTCGAAGGAGTGGCCGCGCGGCTCGGGGTCGTCGAAGTCGAGCGCCTCGCCCTCGGCGATGCGGAACTGCTGGCGCACGAGGTCGATGCCGGTGACCTCCTCGGTGACCGGGTGCTCGACCTGCAGGCGGGTGTTGACCTCGAGGAAGGAGATCAGGCCGTCCTGCGCGACGAGGAACTCGCAGGTGCCGGCGCCGACGTAGCCGGCCTCCTTGATGATCTTCTTGCTGGCGTCGTAGAGCTGCGCGCGCTGGTCCTCGGACAGGAAGGGCGCGGGGGCCTCCTCGACGACCTTCTGGTAGCGGCGCTGCAGCGAGCAGTCGCGCGTCGACACCACGACGACGTTGCCGTGCGTGTCGGCGAGCACCTGCGTCTCGACGTGCCGGGGCTTGTCGAGGTAGCGCTCGACGAAGCACTCGCCGCGCCCGAAGGCCGCGACCGCCTCGCGGACGGCCGACTCGTACAGCTCCGGCACCTCCTCCTCGGTGCGCGCGATCTTCAGGCCGCGGCCGCCGCCGCCGAACGCCGCCTTGATGGCGACCGGGAGGCCGTGCTCCTGCACGAACGCGAGCACCTCGTCGACGCCCTTGACGGGGTCGGCGGTGCCGGGCGCGAGCGGCGCACCGATCTTGAGCGCGATGTGGCGCGCGGTGGTCTTGTCGCCGAGCGCGGCGATGGCCTCCGGCGACGGGCCGATCCAGGTGACGCCGGCGTCGAGGACGGCCTGCGCGAACTCGGCGTTCTCCGACAGGAACCCGTAGCCCGGGTGCACGGCGTCGGCGCCGGACTCCTGCAGGGCCGCGAGGATCTTGTCGATCCGCAGGTAGGAGTCGCCGGGCGTCTGCCCGCCGAGCGCGTACGCCTCGTCCGCGACCCGGACGTGCAGGGCGTCCAGGTCGGGCTCGGCGTAGACGGCGACCGACTGCAGCCCGGCGTCCTTGCACGCGCGGGCCACGCGGACGGCGATCTCGCCGCGGTTGGCGATGAGGACCTTGCGCAACGCGATCTCCTAGTGGGGCAGTGCCGAGGCGCGCCAGGCGCCGGGTCCGGGGGCGAGGCCGCCGCGCAGCTGCGGGCGGCCCCAGAGGGCGGGCGGGGCGGGGGCGGCGGCCGCGGGGGCGCTGCCGCGCGCGGTGACGACCGCGACCAGCGCGGCGAGCTCCTCGGGCGTCGGCGTGCCGCGCACGACGCGCAGCAGCGGGCGCGCGGGTGCCGCGTCGGGCTCAGTCATCGGCGTCCTCCTCCGCGAGGTCGTCCTCGTCGGACAGGCGCTCGACGGGCACGAGGCGCACGCCCCACTCGGGGACGGTGAAGCCGGCCGCCTCGAGCGCCGCGACGACCTGCTCGGACGCCGCGTCGACGA
>CANKBT010000082.1 GCA_947479995.1 Frankiaceae bacterium
CCGGGAGGCTCGCCGCGCGGAAGGCCCGCACGAGCGTGCCGAGGTCCTTGCGCGCGGTGACCTCGCCGACCGCGAGCAGGTACGGCCCGTCGACCGGCACCGGCGCGGGCGCCGGCAGGGCGGTCGCGCCGAGGGGCACCACGTGCACGCGGTCGTCGTCGACGCCGGCGCGGAGCAGCGCGCGGGCGGTGGCCGGGCTGTCGGCGCAGACCGCCGCCGCGGTGCGCGCCGCCTCGAGCTGCGCCCGCTGCATCGCCACCTGCCCGGGGGTGTGCAGGTCGGGGTGCTCGACCGCGGCGAGGTCGTGGACGGTCAGCACCACGGGCAGGCGCGTGGGAGCCGGCACGAGGTCGGTGGTGTGCAGCAGGTCGCCGCGCCCGGCGAGGTGCTCCGCGCGCGGCAGGCCGGTGCGGCGCCACGACGCCTGCAGCGCGCGCAGCGGCACGCCGACCCGGCGGGTGCCGTCCGGCGCCGGGTGCGGCCCCCGACCGAGCGCGAAGGCGCGCACCTCGACGCCGGGCGCCGCGACGAGCCCCGCGTGCAGCTGGCGCACGTAGCGCGCCACGCCGGTCTGGCCGGTGGTCGCCGGCGTGACGTCGAGCAGGACCCTCACCGCACGGGCCGGTGGTGCAGGGTGGGCGCATGACGCAGACCACCGCGGACGTCGTGCGCGCGCTGCTGGCGGAGGACCCGAGCTTCCACGGCGGCGGGCAGCGCAGCTGGGCGGTCGACACGCGCCTCGTGCACTGGCTGGCGGAGCACGTGCCGGCCGGCGGCCGCACGCTCGAGACCGGCTCCGGGCACAGCACCGTCGCGTTCCTCACCCGCTCGGGCGCGCACGTCGTGGTGACGCCGTTCGGCGACGAGGTCGGCCGCATCCGCGCGTGGTGCGCGGCCCACGACGTCGACACCGGCGCCCTCGTGCTCGAGGAGGGGCCGAGCCAGCGGGTGCTCCCCCGCCTCGTCGACGACGGGCCGCTCGACGTCGTGCTCATCGACGGCGACCACGCGTTCCCCGCGCCGGCGATCGACTGGTACTACACGGCCGAGCGCGTGCGGGTCGGCGGCCACGTGCTCGTCGACGACACGCAGCTGCGGCCCTGCCGGCTGCTGCGCGACTTCCTCGCCGAGGAGCCGGGCTGGGAGCAGCTGCCCCCGGTCGGTCGCACCGCGGTGTTCCGCCGCACCTCCCCCGCGCCGGTGACGGCGGCCGCGTGGTTCGACCAGCCCTGGTCGGCGCTCGGGCCGTACGCCGTCGGCGGCGAGCCGCTGGCCGAGCGCGTGCAGCTGCTGCGCGTGCAGCTCCGGCTGCGCACCCGGCTGCGCCGGGCGCTCGCGCGCCGTCACGACGCCTCCCCGAGCGCGCGGAACGAGCGGCGGTAGCCGGTCCAGTACGCCAGCTGGCACAGCCGGTCGACGACCTCGACCGGCCAGGCGCCCGGCCGCGCGCCGGCCAGGCCGTCGCCGAGCCAGCGCAGCTGCAGGTACGCCTCGCGGGCGGCACCGCGCGGCGGGTCGACGGCCACGCCCGCGAAGCGCGACAGCACGACGGGCCGGGCGGCGCCGTAGCGGTACCACTGCCGCAGCACCGCGCGCAGGCCCTCGCGCGGCTGCCAGTCGACGACCGCGCCGTCGACGACGACGAGGGCCCCCAGCCCGGCCCGCTGCACGCGCCAGCACAGGTCGAGGTCGCCCCCGCTGCGCACCTCGCGGAAGCCGCCGACCGCCTCGAGCGCGTCGCGCCGCACCGCCAGGTTGGCGGTCGCGGCGTACGGCAGGACGGGGTGCGCCGCCGAGTGCGCGACGCTCAGCGGCTGCTGCCGGGCGACGTAGCGGGTGGCCGCGTCGCGCCCCGCGACGGCGTGCACGTCGCCGCCGGCGAGCACCGCGTCGGCGTCGACGAGGGCCTGCAGCCAGCCCGGGCGCGGCCGGCAGCGCACGTCGGTGAAGGCGACGAGGCGGGCGCCCGTGCTGCGCCACCCGGCGTTGCGGGCGGCGTACGGCCCGGACGGCGCGTCGAGCCGGAGCACCCGCGCGCCCGCGCGCTCGGCCACCGCGGCGGAGCCGTCGGCCGAGGCGTCGTCGACGACCACGACCTCGGCGCCGAGCGCGCGGGCCTGCGGCAGCACGGCGGCCAGGCAGTCCGGCAGCAGGTCGGCGCCGTCGCGCACGGGGAGCACCACGGCGACCGACGGGCCGCTCACCGGCCGGCCAGTCTCGTGAGCACCGCGCGCTGCTTGGCGACCTCGCCGGCCAGGGTGAAGCGCGCGCGCACCCGGGCGCGCCCGGCGCGCCCGCGCCGACGGGCCTCCTCGGGGTCGTCGAGCGCGGCGCGCAGGGCCGCGACGAGGGCGTCGACGTCCTCCGACGGCACCACCCAGCCCACCTCGTCGTCGACGGCCTCGGGCAGCCCTGCCGTGTCGCTGACGACGACCGGCACGCCGCGCGCCATCGCCTCCTTGACCACCAGCGGCATGGAGTCGCGGTCGCCGTCCGCGGCGATGCGCGCGGGCAGGCACAGCACGCGGGCCGACGGCACCGCGGCCAGCACCTGCTCGTGCGGCTGCGCGCCGACGAGCTCGACCGGTGCGCCGGTCTCGGCGACGAGCGCCTCGAGCCGGTCGCGCTCCGGGCCCTCGCCGACGACCCGCACGCGCGTGCCGGCGGGCAGCCGCGCCGCGGCGCGCACCAGCAGGTCGAAGCCCTTCTTCTCCACGAGCCGGCCGACCGCGAGCACGTCGACCTCGGGCGGCGGGGCCGGCGCCTCCGGCGGCACCTCGACGCCGCAGACGACGAGGTCGACGTCGTGCACGCCCCACGCGTCGCGCAGGTGGCGGGCGTTGTAGTCGCAGACCGTGACCACCGCGTCGGCGGCGGCGAGCTTCTCCGCCAGGCGCACCGGCCCGCCGAAGACGTCGTGCGCGTGCACGGTCACCGACCACGGCCAGCCGGTGAGCGCCGACAGCGCGTGGGCGCGCGCGGCCGACGACCAGGCGAAGTGCGCGTGCAGCACCGTGACGCCCCGCGCGCGCAGCTGCTCGGCCAGCCAGGGGAGGTGGCGCGCGACGACCTCGCCGCGCTCCTCGCCCGCCGCGCGCGCCACCCGCCAGAAGCGGGCGTAGCGCCGGGGCGACCGGAGCAGCCAGCGCAGGTGCGCGAGCGCGACGACCCGGTGCGGCCGGTCCTCGGCGTACAGCAGCAGCAGCGGCTCGCGGGTCGGCACGTCGCCGGGCAGCAGCGGCGCCACGACGACCTCGACGCCCTGCCGGCGGAGCTCCTCGACCTCGAGCCGGACGAAGGTCTCGCTCAGCACCGGGTAGCGGGTCGGCAGGTAGCCGACCGCGAGCGGGCCCTGCGCCACACGACCTCCCGACCTGCGCGTCGGGGCACCCTACGATCCGCGGCGTGGAGGTCAGCGCGCTGGTCGTGACCTGGAACAGCGCCGCCGACGTCCGCTCCTGCCTCGACGCCGCCCTCGCGCAGCGCGACGTCGACCTCGAGGTCGTCGTCGTCGACAACGCCTCGACCGACGGCACGCGCGCGGTGCTCGCCGAGTACGCCGACCGCGTGACGGTGCTGCTGCAGGACGACAACCTCGGCTACGCGGCGGGCAACGACGCCGCGGCGGAGGTCGCGACCGGCCGGCACCTGCTGCTGCTCAACCCCGACTGCACGATGGACCCGGACTGCGTGCGGACGCTGGTGGACCACCTCGAGGGCACCCCCGGCGTGGGCGCGGCGGCGGCGCTGCTGCGCTACCCGGACGGGCGGCCGCAGAGCTTCCTGCGCCGCGACGTGACCCTCGGGTCGGCGCTGCTCACCTTCGTCGAGACCGGCCGCCGCGCCGACCTCAAGCTCCTGCGCGGGCGGGCGATGCGGCGCCGGCTGTGCCAGGACGTGCCGCTCGACGAGGGCCCCGTGGCCGTCGACTGCCCGGCCGCGGCCTGCGTGCTGGTGCCGGCCCGCCTCGGTCGGCTCGGCGGCCGGCTGTTCGACCCCGACCTGCCGCTGCTGTTCAACGACGCCGAGCTCTACCGCCGGCTGCGCCTGCGCGGCTACCGCGTCGAGGTGGTGCCGACGGCGACGGCGACGCACGGCTACGGCGCGAGCCTCGAGGTGCTCCCGGACGCCCGCAAGCGCGCCGAGGCGGTCGCCAGCCTGCGCCGCTACGTCTCACCCGCCTGGTCGGTGCCGGCCGTCGCCGTCCTCACCGCCGCCCTGGTCGTGGACGCCCTGCTGTGCCTGCTCCGCACGCGCACCCGCACCACCGGCCGGGGCACCCTCGGCGGGCTGGGGCTGCCCGGCGGGGCGGTGCCGTGGCTGACGGTGCTGCCGCCGTGGCGCCGGCGCCTGGCCGGCGCGGCCCGGCGTCTGCAGGGCTCGCCGTGGCGCGTGGCCTGGGCCGCACGGCGGGCCTGGCGGCGGCAGCGCTTCTGCTGGAGCGCGCGCGCCGGAGCCCTCTGGTCGCGCTGCGACCTCGAGCTCGACGTCGCCCGCCGGGTCGAGCTGCCGCGGCGCTCCACCCTCGAGCTGCCCCGCGGCGGGCGGGCGCGCCTGGTCGTCGGCGAGGGCGTCCGCGCGCAGGACGGGCTCGTGCTGCGGCTGTCGGGGGACCTCCTGCTCGGCCCCCTGGTCGAGCTCCGCTACGGCGCGCTGCTCACGGTGTCGGGCTCGCTCGTGCTCGAGGGCCGCAACCTGGTGTCGCGCGGCACGAGCGTGCACGCCGCCGGCGACATGGTCTGGGAGTGGGCGGCGGCGACGGCCGAGCGGGTCGTCGTGCTCGACAGCGAGCACGACGTCGACGGCTCGGCGCTGCACCTGTTCGACCACCCGGTCGAGGTGCGGGCGACCCGGCTCGGCAGCGCCTGCTTCGTCGGCGCCGGGGCGGTCGTCACCGCCGGCGTGCACGTCGGGCGCGGCGCCGTCGTCGGCGCCGGCAGCGTCGTGACCCGCGACGTGCCGGCCGGCACGGTCGTCGCCGGCGTGCCCGCCCGGCCCGTCAGGTCGCTGCCGGCCGCCCCGGCGCCGGCCGTGCGGGCGGTCCGAGGTCGCACGCCACGGCGAGCTGCCGGGGCGTGAGCACGGAGGCGGCGCGGCGGCGCCGGCGCTCGGCCAGCAGCCGCGGGAGCGCGGCGCCGGCCGACGCCCGACCGCGCAGCCACGGGCCGGCGACGCCCTCGGCCCGCGCGCGCGCCAGCTGCTGCCGGCTCGTGCGCAGCACCAGGCGCGGGTGCAGGCCCGGCGCGTTGGCGACGTGGCACCACAGGCCGTTGCGGGCGATGTAGCGGGTCGCGACCGCGCCGGTGCTGCTGGCGGCCATGTCGTGCTCGACGCGTGCGGCCGGCAGCACCCACGACGTCCAGCCGCGCGCGCGCCCGCGGAAGGCCAGGTCGAGGTCCTCGAAGTAGAGGAAGTACCGCGCGTCGTACCCGCCGAGCTCCAGGAAGCGCTCGCGCACGAAGACCGGCGCCGCGCCGGGCGGGGCGAAGACCTCGTACGGCGCCGCCGGGAGCTCCTCGGGCCGCCGGCCCTGCCACTGCTTGTAGCTGTAGCCCGCCGGCGAGCAGCAGTCGCCCGCGCTCTCGAGCAGGCCGTCGCGCGAGGTGAGCACGCCGCCCCACGACCAGGCGCCCTCGCGGGCGAAGCCCGCCACCTGCGCGGCCCAGTCGGGGGCGGGGCGGGCGTCGCTGTTGAGGACGGCGACGAGCTCGGTGCCCACCGCGCGCACGCCGTCGTTGGCGGTCGCGCCGAAGCCGCCGTTGCGCGGGCGGCGCAGCACTCGGACGCCCGGCCAGTCGCGCTCGACCGCGTCGGCGCTGCCGTCGCGCGAGGCGTCGTCGACCACGAGCACCTCGTCCGGCGGGCGGGTCTGCGCGGCCAGCGCCGCGAGGCACCGCCCGAGCACGTGCGCGCCGTCGTGGTTCGGCACGACGACGGCGAGGCTGCGCGGCATCAGGCCTCGCGCGTGCCGACGACCCGCGCCGGCGAGCCGACGGCGATCGCGAGGTCCGGCACGTCGGACGTGACCACGGCCCCCGCGCCGACCACGGCGCCCGCGCCCACCCGGCAGCCGACGACCACGGCGTGCGCGCCCACCCAGGCGCCCTCGCCGACCTCCACGTCGAGCTCGACGAACGGCTCGTCGCGCACCCAGCCGGTGCCGTCCGTGCCGTGGTTGCCCGCGACGAGCACGACACCGGGCGCGAGCAGGGCGCCCGCGCCGACGCGGGCCCACGTGCGGCTCCAGCCGCCCCACACGCAGCAGTACGGCCCGATGCTGGCGCGCGGCCCGACCTCGACCCGCTCGGTGAAGCGCAGGCTGGCGTACGGCGAGATCACCGCCTCGGGCGAGACCGTCGGGCTGCGCTCCGCGCGCACGTGCTCCTCGGCCGCCGTGCGCCCGAGCGCGTAGACGCCGAGGCGCGTGTCCTGGTCGAGGGAGGCCAGCTCGCGCAGCACCTGCACCGCCCGTCGCGCCGTGCCGGCCTTGCTGCGCAGACCTCCGCCGCCGCTCGCCATGCGCGCCAATGTGCCACCTCGGCCGGTCCGCGCGACCGGTCACCGGCGTGCGCCCCGCTGCCTATGCTGCGCGGCGTGGACCTCGCCGCGCACTACGAGGACAAGCGCGGCACGTACGCGGCCTTCGGCACGGGGCTCGTGCACGACCTCGCGCGCGAGGTGCTCGCCGCGTCGCCGGGCGGCGCGGTGCTCGACGTGGGCTGCGCCTCGGGCGGCCTGCTGGCGGCGCTCGCGCCCGTGGCGCGGCGGCGCGACGGCGTGGAGCTCAGCCGGGGTGCCGCCGAGGCGGCCCGGCAGCACGCCGACGACGTCGTGTGCACCGGCCTCGACCGGCTCGAGCCCGGCGACCTGGCGGGCGCGTTGTACGACCTCGTGGTGTGCGCGGACGTGCTGGAGCACCTGGTCGACCCGGCCGACGGACTGCGCCGCGCCGTGGCGCTGGTGCGCCCGGGCGGCGCGGTGCTGGTCAGCGTGCCGAACGTCGCGCACTGGAGCGTGCGGCGGCAGCTCGCCGGCGGGCGCTTCGACTACGCGCCGTCCGGCATCCTCGACGAGGGGCACCTGCGCTTCTTCACGCGCCGCAGCCTCGACGCCCTCGTCCGCGGTGCGGGGCTGGTCGAGCCCCGGCACGAGGCGGTGCTGCCTGCCCTGCGCAACCACGTGCCGGCGCTCGACCGCGCCCCGGCGCGCGTGCGCGCGGCGGTCGAGGCGCGCTGGCGCGCGCTCGGCGAGCGCCGCGCCGAGCTGCTGGGCTTCCAGCTCGTGTGCCTCGCCCGGCGGCCGGCGTGACCTGGCGCGAGCGCGTGCCCGCTCCGGCGCGCGCGGCGGCGCGGCGGCTGCGCGGCCGGTCGCCCGCGCCGGTCGCCGACGCCCCCTGGTACCCCGAGGGCGTGAGCACGCAGCCGCCCGCGGACCTGCTCACCATGGGCCACCGCAGCTACCACGCGCCGAAGGTCGTCTGGCACGTCGGGGACACCGGGCGGGTGCGGGTCGGCAACTGGTGCTCGGTGCACCACACGGTGCAGGTCTTCGCCGGCGGTGAGCACCGCGTCGACTGGGCGACGACCTTCGCGCTCCGCGAGATCCTGCGCCTGCCCGGCGCGTTCGCCTCGGGCCTGCCGCACGGCCGCGGCGACGTCGTCATCGGCCACGACGTCTACATCGGCGTCGAGGCCGTGGTCCTGTCAGGGGTGACGATCGGCGACGGGGCGGTCGTCGGGGCGCGCTCGGTCGTCACGCGCGACGTGCCGCCGTACGCCGTCGTCACGGGGTCGCCGGCGGCGCAGGTGCGCTGGCGCTTCGGCGAGGCCGAGCGCGCCGCCTTCGCCCGCGTGCGCTGGTGGGACTGGCCCGAGGAGCGGGTCGTCGCGAACGTCGACGCGCTCAGCTCGCCCGACGTCGGCGCGTTCCTCGCCGCGCACGACGAGGAGTACCGCGCGTCGGTCAGCCCTCCCTGACCCAGTGCACGGCCGTCCAGTCCTGCTCGACGAGCGGGCTGGAGATGCCGTGCGCGTCGCGGAAGTCGTGCACCGCCTGCTTGCAGCCGGGCACCGCGCCGTAGTCGTCGACGACGACGTAGCCGCCGGGCGACAGCCTCGGGTAGAGGGCGTCGAGCGCCTGGATCGTCGACTCGTAGAGGTCGCCGTCGAGGCGCATGAGCGCGAGCCGCTCGATGGGCGCCGTCGGCAGGGTGTCCTTGAACCAGCCCTCGAGGAAGCGCACCCGGTCGTCGAGCAGGCGGTAGCGGGCGAAGTTCGCCTGCACGTCCTCGCGGCTCACCGCGAGCGGCGTCGCGCCGTGGTGGGTGTCGCCCTCGTCGGCCGGGTAGTCGGCGGCGTTCGGCTCGGGCAGGCCGCGGAAGCTGTCCGCCACCCAGACGGTGCGGTCGTCCTCGCCGTGCGCGCGCAGCACGCCCTTCATGAGGATCGAGGCGCCGCCGCGCCACACGCCCGTCTCGATGACGTCGCCCGGCACGCCCCGCGCCAGCGCGTCCTGCAGGCAGGCCTGCAGCCCGTCGAGGCGCTGCATGCCGACCATGGTCTCGGCCGCCGCCGGCCAGTCGAGGCCGACCTCGCGCAGCGCGCGGTCGTAGCCCGCCTCCGACGTGTAGCCGGCCTCCCCGTCGGCGGTGCGCTTGCCGAGCAGGCGCTCGAGGCGCCCGGGCGCGGCCGGGCGCGGGGCGCGCTCGATGCGGCCGTCCTCGAACCACAGGCGCGTGAGCGCGCCCTTGAGCAGGTCGAGGTAGAGGGCCGCGGCGTCGGGGCCGGGCGGCGGGCTGGTCGTCATGCGGGCGATGATGCCGGTCGCGGCAGCGCGCGGGCGCTCGGGTCGACGTCGACCACCCCCAGGCGCGCCGGCCCGCCGACCGCGAAGCGGTGCGCGGACAGCGCGTGCGCGTAGACGGTCGCCAGGTCGGGGCTGGCCAGCGCCACCTCGAGCGCGTAGGAGCCGGGCACCAGGTCCAGCTCCAGGCCGAGCTCGACGTCGCGCTCCTCGCCCGCGGCCAGCGCGGGCAGCACGGTGGTGCCGGGCTCCTGGTGCCAGGCGCTGACGACGCCCACCCCGTCGGCGTGCAGCTTGAAGCCGGCGACGACGCCCGGCACGTCGACCCGCGCCCGCACGCGCAGCCCGAGCGCCAGCCGCTCCCGCGGCCGCCACAGCTCGGGCGCGCGGCCGTCGGGCGCGGTGGCGCCGAGCACCTCGACCTCGAGCTCCGCGCCCGAGAACGCGCCGTCGAGGGCGGCCTCGCCGCTGTCCATCGTCCGGTAGTAGCGGCCCACGACGTCGCGGGGGTCGCCCTCGGCCTGCACCGCGCCCCGGGCGAGCAGCACCGCGCGGTCGGCCAGGTCGAGTACGGCGTTGAGGTTGTGGCTGACGAACAGGATCCCGACGCCGTCCGCGCGCATCGCCTTGATGCGGTCGAGGCAGCGCACCTGGAAGGGCATGTCGCCGACCGCGAGCACCTCGTCGACCACGAGCACCTGCGGGCTGGTGTGCACCGCGACGGAGAAGCCGAGGCGCATGAACATGCCGGAGCTGTACTCCTTCACCGGCTGGTCGATGGCGTGCTCCAGCTCGGCGAAGGCGACGATCTCGTCGAAGCTGCGCCGCGCGCGCTCGCGCCCCATGCCGAGCAGGCGGGCGTTGACCTCGACGTTCTCGCGCCCGGTGAGCTCGGGGTGGAAGCCGGCCCCGACCTCGATGAGCGGGGCGATGCGCCGCACCGACCGGAGCTCGCCCTCGGTCGGGCGGGTGACGCCCGACGCCAGCTTGAGCACCGTCGACTTGCCGGCGCCGTTGTGGCCGACGACCGCGAGCACCTCGCCGCCGTGCAGGTCGAGGTCGAGCCCGCGGACCGCCCACAGCGCGCGCGGCGCCTGCCGCCCGCGGCCGAGCAGCAGGGACCGCTCCGGCCGCAGGACGTAGCGCTTGCCCAGACCGCGTGCGGAGAGCAGCGCGCTCAGGAGGTCCCCCCGGGGCAGGTCGTCGGGTCGAGGTCGCCGTCGAGCCGCAGCACGGTGCCGGCAGCGGTCTCCGCGACGGTACGGGCTGCGGGGTCGCTCCGCGTCCACTCCAGCGCCTCCGGCACGGGCAGGCCGGCGAAGGGCAGCACGACGACGTGGTCCAGGCCGCGTGCCGCGCTGCGGAAGGCCGCGCAGTCGGTGAGGTCGCCGAACGACTCACCGGGCCCGCGCTGGCCCAGGTAGACGACCTCGTTGTCCCGCCGCGGCCCGAAGAACGGGTACTGCAGCGGGAAGCCGACGACCCCGATGCGCTCGCCGCGGGCCCCGGACAGCGACGCGAACAGCGCGTCGCGCGGGCCGGCGCCGCCGCCGTAGCGGCCGTCCTCGTACGCCCGCACGGCGGCCGGGGCGACGAGCAGGGCGGCCAGCGCCCCGACCGCCACCAGCGCGCGGGCAGCGACCGGTCGACGGGCGACCGCCACCGCCGCGGCGCCGAGGACGAGCAGCCCAACCGCCGTCGCGAGGCCGGTCCCCGGCCAGCCCGCGGACCACGCCGGCGCGCGCAGCACCGTTCCCAGCAGCAGCGCGGCCGCGCCGAGCGCGGCGGCCGTGCCCAGGCCCCGCTGGGCCAGCAGCACGGCGGCGAGCACCAGCCCGAGCAGCAGCGCGAGCAGCGCGTAGCGGACGTTGAAGACGAACAGCACCGGCGCTCCGGGGGCGCCGGCCGCGCCGGTGGGCGTCACGAGGTACGCGGCGCCGCTCACCAGCCCGACGAGGGCGGCCACGCCGAGCAGGCGCCCGCCCCGGACCCCGTCGCCGTCCCCGTCGCCCTCCCCGTCCGGGTCGGGGCGGCGGCGCAGCGCGACGAGCCCCGCGACCAGCCCGGCGGCGACCACGAGCAGCAGCACCAGCCAGGCCGGGCCGAGGAAGCTGCGCAGGCCCGGGACGAAGAAGCCGCGCACGACGTCCAGGTCGGTGGCGTACGACAGCACCGACGCCGAGCC
>CANKBT010000083.1 GCA_947479995.1 Frankiaceae bacterium
CGGGCTGGCGGCGTCGAGCAGCGCCTCGAGCGCGGGCCCGTCGGCGGTCACGTCGACGACGCGCTCCTCGCCGTCCTGCTCGGGCGGCGCCCCGGGCAGCCAGCGGAAGTCCCAGTGCGTGCCCTGCAGGCCGACCCAGGCGGGCAGGCGGGCACCAGTGCCCCGCGGCACCGTCACGCGCTGGCGGTGCGGCAGCTCGGCGAGCACGTCGCCGATGAGCGCACCGACGGCGCCCGGGTCGCCGAGCGCGGTGAGGTAGGTGACCGGCTCGTAGGTGTCGGTCCCGAGCCAGGCCGTGGCCCCGCCGCCCGTCCAGCCCGACAGCAGCGACCGGCGCAGGGCGCCGCGGGCGAAGGGGTCGTGGCCGGTCGCCAGGAGCACCTCGGCGGCGGTGGTGAGGGGTGTCGGCGCCACGTCGTCGACGCTAGTGCCGGGCACCACGCGGTTCCCGGCGCTGTCGCGACCGTCACGCGGCGCGCCGCCGTAGGGTCGGGGCGTGGACTCGCTGTTCGACGAGGGCGAGCGGGCCGCGGAGGCCCGCGTCGCGCCGCTCGCCGTCCGCATGCGCCCGCGCACGCTCGACGAGGTCGTCGGGCAGCAGCACCTGCTCGGCCCCGGCGCGCCGCTGCGCCGGCTGGTCGAGGGCGACGCGCCGCTGAGCGTCGTGCTGTGGGGGCCGCCCGGCACCGGCAAGACGACGCTGGCCATGGTCATCGCGCAGAGCACGCGGCGGCGCTTCCGCGAGCTGTCGGCCGTCACCGCCGGCGTCAAGGACGTCCGGCAGGTCGTCGAGGAGGCCCGGCGGGCGCTGTCCGACACCGGCGCCCAGACGGTGCTGTTCGTCGACGAGGTGCACCGCTTCTCCAAGACCCAGCAGGACGCGCTGCTGCCGAGCGTGGAGAACCGCTGGGTGACGCTGGTCGCCGCGACGACCGAGAACCCGTTCTTCAGCGTCATCAGCCCGCTGCTCAGCCGGTCGCTGCTGCTCAGCCTGCAGCCGCTGTCCGACGACGACGTCCGCACCGTCGTGCACCGGGCGCTCGAGCGCGAGCTGCCCGACGTCACGGTCGAGCCGGCCGCCGAGGACTTCCTCGTGCGGCTCGCCGGCGGCGACGCCCGGCGGGCGCTGACCGCCCTCGAGGCCGCCGCCGTCGAGCCCGTGCTCACCCTGGAGCTGCTCGAGCGGGCCGTCGACCGCGCGGCGGTCCGCTACGACAAGGACGGCGACCAGCACTACGACGTCATCAGCGGCTTCATCAAGAGCATCCGCGGCTCCGACGTCGACGCCTCGCTGCACTACCTCGCGCGGATGCTGGAGGCGGGGGAGGACCCGCGCTTCGTCGCCCGCCGCCTGGTGGTCAGCGCCAGCGAGGACATCGGCATGGCCGACCCGAGCAGCCTGCAGGTGGCGGTCGCCGCCGCGCAGGCGCTCGAGCTCATCGGCATGCCCGAGGCGCGCATCAACCTCGCGCAGGCCACCGTCCACCTCAGCCTGGCGCCCAAGAGCAACGCGGTGATCGCCGGCATCGACTCGGCGACCGCCGACGTGCGGGCCGGGCTCACCGGCACCGTGCCGCCGCACCTGCGCGACAGCCACTACGCGGGTGCGAGGAAGGTCGGGGTGCAGGGCTACCGCTACCCTCACGACTTCCCGGGAGGGGTCGTCGCACAGCAGTACGCGCCCGACCCCGTCGTGGGGCGGGAGTACTACTCGCCCGGCGGCCTGGGGGTCGAGCGCGTCGCGTCGGAGCGGCTCGCGGGGCTGCGCGAGGTGCTGCGCGGCGACCGCCGGGTCCAGGCCGAGGACGTCGCGAGCGGCTTCCGCCCGCGGTGCAAGCCCCCCCTGCCCACGGCCCAGGAACTGACCAAGCACGGCGAGCTCGAGGAGAAGTAGTGGTCGACGTCGGTGACATCGTCGGGCTGGTGTTCGCGGTCTTCTTCGCGATCCTCATCCTCGCCCTGTGCTACCTGCTCATCAAGCTGACCAAGGTGGTCGAGGAGACCCAGAAGCTGGTCATCGGCATCACCCAGGAGACCGTGCCGCTGCTCGGCCAGGTCAACACCACGGTCGCCAGCGTCAACGGCGAGCTCGTCCGGGTCGACGCCATCACCGCCAACGTGCAGTCGATGACGACCAACCTGTCGAGCCTCACGAGCCTGTTCGCCGCCACGCTCGGCAGCCCGGTCATCAAGGTCGCCGCCTTCTCGTACGGCGTGCGCCGCGCGGCCGGCAAGCGCGACCACGACGAGATGACCAAGAAGGTCAAGGCCGAGCTGAAGGCGGCCCGCAGGTGACGCGCCGGCTGTTCTACATCGCGCTCGGCGCCACCGTGGGCGTGCTCGTCGTGCGGCGCGCGACCGCCGCCGCGCAGAGCCTCACCCCGGCCGGCCTGCAGCAGCGCGCCAGCGGTGGCGTCGCCGGCCTCACCGACGCGATCCGCGAGTTCACCGCCGAGATGCGGGTCGCCATGGCGGAGCGCGAGGAGGAGCTGCGCACCGCCCTCGGCCTCGACGGCTCGGCCGACGTGATCGACATCCACACCCAGGAGCGCTAGTCCGTGCAGTCCGACGAGATCCGCCGTCGCTTCCTCGACTTCTACGGCAACCACCCGCGGCTCCCGCACGAGGTGGTCCCGAGCGCCTCGCTCATCTCGCCCGACCCGGCGCTGCTGCTCACGGTCGCCGGCATGGTGCCGTTCATGCCGTACTTCCTCGGCCAGCAGCAGGCGCCGTACGCCCGCGCGACGAGCGTGCAGAAGTGCGTCCGCACCCTCGACATCGACGAGGTCGGCAAGACCACCCGCCACGGGTCGTTCTTCCAGATGGCCGGCAACTTCTCCTTCGGCGACTACTTCAAGGCCGACGCGATCCCCATGGCGTGGGAGCTGCTCACCGGCAGCGTCGACAGCGGCGGCTACGGCCTGGAGCCCGACCGGCTCTGGGTGACGGTCTACGAGACCGACGACGAGGCCCACGACATCTGGACGCGTGACGTCGGCTTCCCCGCCGAGCGCATCCAGCGCCTGGGCATGGCCGGCAACTACTGGCACACCGGCGCGCCCGGCCCGTGCGGCCCGGACTCCGAGATCTTCTACGACCTCGGCCCCGAGCACGGCCGCGACGGCGGCCCGGCGGTCGACGACGAGCGCTTCCGCGAGATCTACAACCTCGTGTTCATGCAGGAGGAGCGCGGCCCCGGCACCGGCAAGGACTTCGCGATCGTCGGCGAGCTGCCGGCCAAGAACATCGACACCGGCCTGGGCCTGGAGCGCCTCGCCGCGCTGCTGCAGGGCGTCGACTCGATCTACGACATCGACACCAGCCGGGCGATCCTCGACCGCGCCGCCGAGCTGACCGGCACGCGCTACGGCGCCGACCCCGAGGCCGACGTGCGGCTGCGCGTCGTCGCCGACCACGCCCGCACCGCCGTCATGCTCATCGGCGACGGCGTGCGCCCGGGCAACGAGGGCCGCGACTACGTCCTGCGCCGCATCCTGCGGCGCGCGGTGCGGGCCATGCGCCTGCTCGGCGCGCAGGAGCCGACCGCGAGCGAGCTGGTCGACGCGACGATCGGCGCGATGGGCCCGCAGTACCCCGAGCTGGTCACCGACGCCGGGCGCATCCGCACGACCGCCGTCGCCGAGGAGGGCAGCTTCCTCGAGACGCTGCGCACCGGCGCGACGGTCTTCGACCAGGCGGTGCCGGCGGCCCGCGAGGCCGGCGGCGTGCTGCCCGGCGACCGCGCCTTCGCGCTGCACGACACGTACGGCTTCCCGATCGACCTCACGCTCGAGATGGCGGCCGAGCAGGGCCTCACCGTCGACGAGGCCGGCTTCCGCCGCCTCATGGACGAGCAGCGGCAGCGCGCCAAGGCCGACGCGCAGGGCCGCCGCGGCGGCGGCGTCGACACGTCGGCGTACCGCGCGGTGCTCGAGCGCGCGGGCGCCACCGCCTTCACCGGCTACTCCGAGGTCCGCAGCGACGTCACCGTGCGCGGCCTGCTCGTCGACGGCAGCAGCGCCGAGGCGGCGGCCGAGGGCGCGACCGTCGAGGTGGTGCTCGACCGCACGCCGTTCTACGCCGAGGCCGGCGGCCAGCTCGCCGACGGCGGGCGCATCGTGCTGGACGGCGCGGAGCTCGAGGTGCTCGACGTGCAGCGCGCGCTGCCCGACCTCGTGGTGCACCGGGCCCGGGTCGTCTCCGGCGAGGCGCAGGTCGGCGCGTCGGCGCAGGCCCTCGTCGACGTCGAGCGGCGCAAGGCCATCAGCCGCGCGCACACCGCCACGCACCTCGTGCACACCGCGCTGCGCGCCGCCCTCGGCGAGGAGGCGACGCAGGCCGGCTCGGAGAACCGCCCCGGCAGCTTCCGCTTCGACTTCTCCTCGCCCGGCCAGGTGCCGCAGAGCGTCCTGCGCGACGTCGAGCAGGAGATCAACGCCATCGCGCTCGCCGACCTCGAGGTCCGCGCGTTCGTCACCACGCAGGACGAGGCCAGGCGCATCGGCGCGATCGCGCTGTTCGGCGAGAAGTACGGCGACGCGGTGCGCGTCGTCGAGGTCGGCGACTACGCCCGCGAGCTGTGCGGCGGCACGCACGCCGCCCGCTCCAGCCAGCTCGGCGCCATCACCCTGCTGTCCGAGGGCTCGATCGGCTCCGGCACCCGCCGCGTCGAGGGCCTGGTCGGCCTCGACGCGCACGCCCACCTGGCGCGCGAGCACGTGCTGCTCGCCTCGCTGGCCAGCACCCTCAAGGTGCGCCCCGAGGAGGTGCCGGAGCGCGTCGCCGCGACGCTGGCCCGCCTCAAGGAGGCCGAGCGCGAGCTCGCGCAGCTGCGCGCCGGCCAGGTGCTGCAGCAGGCCGGCCAGCTCGCCGCCGGTGCCCGCGACGTCTTCGGCTTCGCCTACGTGGGCGTCCAGGCGCCCGACGGCACGCCCGGCGACCTGGTCCGCAGCCTGGCGCTCGACGTCCGCGGCCGGCTCGACCGGGACCGCCCGGGCGCGGTCGTCGTCGCGGCCGGCGGTGACCGCGTGACGCTGGTCGCCGCGGTCAACGAGGCCGGCCAGGCCCGGGGGCTGTCGGCGAACGACCTGCTGCGCGAGGCGGCCGCGGCCGTCGGCGGCAGGGGCGGCGGCAAGGCCGACGTGGCGCAGGGCGGCGGCAGCGACGCCGCCGGCATCCCCGACGCGCTGACCCGGGCCGAGCACCTCGTCGGCCGGGTCGCCACGAGCTGACCGCGCGCTGGCGGTGAAGGGCGTCCTGGTCGCCGTCGACGTGGGCACCGTCCGCGTCGGCGTCGCCGCCAGCGACCCGCACCGCATCCTCGCCTCACCGGTCGAGACGGTGCCCGCGCCGGGCCTCGACCGCGTCGCCGAGCTGGTGCGCGAGCGCGAGGCCGTCGGCGTGGTCGTCGGCCTGCCGACGTCGATGTCGGGCGCCAGCGCGTCGGCGAGCGCCGACATGGCGCGCGCGTACGCCGCGCAGCTCGCGCCCCTCGTCGCGCCGGTGCCGGTCGAGCTCGTCGACGAGCGGCTCACCACCGTCACCGCGACCGCGGCGCTGCGCGCGTCGGGCAAGCGGGGCCGCGCCGCGCGGGCGGTCGTCGACCAGGCCGCGGCCGTCGCGCTGCTGCAGGGCGTGCTCGACCGGTCCTGACCCGCGCGCCGCGTGCGCCCCGCGCGCCCCTGGCCGTTACGGTGATCGCGTGTCCCACGCCATGGATCGCCGGGCGCGCGGCGGCCGCCGCCGCCTGCCCAAGCCCGTCGGCGTCGCCGTGGTGCTGCTCGTGCTGGCCGGCCTGCTCGCCGTGATCGTGCTCGGCGGGCGGTCGCTGCTCAGCGGCCTCGGCGGCGGGCCGGAGGACTACAGCGGCGACGGCAGCGGCGAGGTCACCGTCGAGGTCGCCGAGGGCGACACCGCCGGCGACATCGCGACGACCCTCGCCGAGGCCGACGTCGTGGCCAGCCGCGCCGCCTTCGTCGAGGCGGCCGCCGACGACACCCGCTCGCGGGGCATCCAGCCGGGCTTCTACGTGCTGCGGCTGCAGATGAGCAGCGACGCCGCCCTCGACCTGCTGCTCGACCCGGCCAGCCGCTCGGTCGGCCGCGTCGTCGTGCCCGAGGGGCTGCGCGTCGAGCAGGTGCTCGAGCGGGTGTCCGAGGGCACCGGGATCCCGCTGGCCGACCTGCAGGCGGCCGTCGCGGCCCCCGACCAGCTGGGGCTGCCCGACTACGCCGACGGGAACGTCGAGGGCTTCCTGTTCCCCGCCACCTACGAGTTCGCGCCGGACGCCACCGCCGTGTCCGTGCTCAGCCAGATGGTCGACCGCTTCGAGCAGGAGGCGCAGGCGCTCGGCCTGGCCGACGCCGCCGACGCGCTCGGCGTCACGCCGTACGAGGTGGTCGTCGTGGCGAGCCTCGTCGAGCGCGAGGCGCGGCTGCCCGGCGAGTTCGGCAAGGTCTCGCGGGTCATCTACAACCGCCTCGACGAGGGCATCCAGCTCGGGATCGACGCGACCGTGCTCTACGGCCTGGGCCGCACGTCGGGCGGCCTGACCGCCTCGGACCTGGCCCGGGAGACGCCGTACAACACGCGCAAGAACGTGCAGGGCCTGCCGCCCACGCCGATCTCCTCGCCGGGCACCGCCGCGCTCACCGCGGCCGCGCAGCCGGAGGAGGGCGACTGGCTCTACTACGTGCTGGCGAACGCCGACGGCACGCAGTTCTACACCGAGTCCTACGACGAGTTCCTCGACCAGAAGGCGCAGTCCGAGCGGGACGGCCTGCTCTGACGCCGGGCGCGGCGACCCGCTGCGCCGTCCTCGGCGCGCCGGTCGCGCACAGCCTGTCGCCGGCGCTGCACCGCGCCGCCCACGCCGCGCTCGGGCTGCGCGACTGGGCGTACGACGCGGTCGAGGCGCGCAGCGAGGACCTGCCGGCGCTGCTCGACGGGCTGGGGCCGGAGTGGGCGGGGCTGTCGCTGACGATGCCGCTCAAGCAGGTGGTGCTGCCGCTGCTCGACGAGGTCAGCCCGCTCGCCGCCGCGACCGGCGCGGCCAACACGGTGCTGCTGGGCGACGGGCGGCGCCGCGGCGACAACACCGACGTGCACGGCATCACCGCCGCGCTGCGCGAGGCGGGCGTCGCCTCGGCCGGGCGCGCGGTCGTGCTCGGCGGGGGAGCGACGGCGGCGTCCGCGCTGGCGGCGCTCGCCGACCTGGGCTGCCCGGACGCCGTCGTGCTCGTGCGCAGCGCCGCCCGGGCCGCGCCCCTGGTCGAGGCCGCCCGCCGGCTGGGCCTGGCGCCCGAGGTGCGCGAGGGCCTCACCGCGCTGCCGCCGGCCGACGTCGTCGTGGCCACGACGCCCGCCGGCGCGCTGGACGGCGCCGGGCTCCGCGGCGACGGCGTGCTGCTCGACGTCGTCTACGCGCCCTGGCCGACCCGCCTGGCCGCCGGGTGGGGCGGGCCGGTCGTCGGGGGAGCGGTGATGCTGCTGCACCAGGCCGCCCGCCAGGTCGAGCTCATGACCGGCCGGCCGGCGCCGCTCGCGGCCATGCGGGCCGCGCTCGACCCCGCGCTGCTGCCCTGACCGGGTGTCCGTCTCGCCCCGGTTCGCCCACTCGGCCGCGCCCGCTGCGCCGCCCGGAGCAGCGCGCCGCGGCAGTCGAGTGATCGTGGCGGGGACGGCTCCGGGTCACCCGATCGGCCCCTAAAGTCGGTGGCACCGCCGACCGAAGGAGCCCGTCCCCGTGAAGCTCGTCTCCCGCGCCGCCACCGTCCTGGCCGCCACCGCCCTCACCGCGTCGGTCGGCCTGGCCGCCGCCGGCTCCGCCTCCGCCGAGACCATCGGCACGGGCGAGGGCTGCACCCCCGGCTACTGGAAGAACCACACGGAGAGCTGGCAGGAGATCTCGCCGTCGCAGACGACCGCGAGCCTGTTCTCCCAGGCCACCAAGTACGGCCTCGGCACGCAGACCACCCTGCAGGCGCTGCAGGGCGGCGGCGGCAAGGGCGACGCGGGCGCGGCCAGCATCCTGCTGCGCGCGGCCACCGCGTCGGCGCTCAACGCGGCGTACGACCCGCTGCAGTTCCCGCTGATCCGCAACCCGCGCCCCGGCTACACCGGCGTGCTCATCATCTCGGCGACCAACGCCGCGCTCGCCTCGGGCGACCGCCAGCAGATGCTCGACCTGGCCGCGTACTTCGACGGCCTCAACAACGCCGGCTGCCCGCTCACCTAGCACCGCCGCACCCCGCGAGCCCGGCCGTCGACGACGGCCGGGCTCGCGCGCGTCCGGGGCTCAAGCGGCGCCTGCGCGCGGCCGATGGGAGGGGGCACGGGCGCGACGGCCCGGTCGACCTCCCGAGGAGCACGCATGTCCGAGCAGCACCGCGACCCGAGCGCCAGCCGCGCCACGCGCCTGGACGGAGTGCTGACCGACCTGCTGCGCCAGACCCCCGAGGTCGAGGCCGCGGCGGTCGTGTCCTTCGACGGCCTGCCCATGGCGTCGGCGCTGCCGGCGAGCATGGACGAGGACCGCGTCGCCGCGATGAGCGCCGCGCTGCTGTCGCTCGGCGAGCGCGCCGCGCAGGGCCTCGGCCGCGGCGAGCTCAACCAGGTCTGGATCGAGGGCGACAGCGGCACCGTCTTCCTCGTCTCGTGCGACGACGAGGCGGTGCTCGTGGCCGTCGCCGCCGCGGGCGCCAAGGCCGGGATGATGCTCTACGAGGTGAAGCGCTCCGCCGCGGCCGTCGCCGCCGTGCTGCAGGCCGAGGAGCTCGCGCCCGTCGCGTCCCTGCCCGTCGCCGCCGCCCCCGCCGCGCCGGTCGCCGAGGTGCCGGCGCAGGCGGTCGAGCCGCTGCTGTCGGTCGTGCAGGCCGTCAGCGAGCCGGTCGCCGCCCCGGTGCCCGCCCACGTGCCCGCGCACGTCCCGGCGTCGGTGCCGGCCGCGCCCGCGCCGTCGTACGACCCGCTCCGCGAGCCGGTCGCCCCGTCCTGGTCGTCCTACGCGCCGAGCGGCTCGGTGCTGCCGGGCGAGCCCCCGCGCTGGTCCTGAGACCCGTCCGACCGCCCGCCCCCACCCCTAGGACGGACCCGCCATGAGGCTCGAAGGGACGCTCGACGCGTTCAGCCTCCCCGACGTCTTCTCGCTGCTCAGCATGACGAGGAAGACGGGGACCCTGCACCTGCGCCGCGAGGCGCTGCACGGCGCCATCCACCTGCGCGAGGGCGCCGTCACCGGCGCGCGCTCCGACGTGCACCGCCAGGCCCTCGGCCGCCGCGTCGTCGGCGCCGGCGCGGTCGACGACGCCACGCTGGCCTCGGCCGTCGAGGAGCTCGTCGACAGGCCCGGCGCCGGCCTCGGCAAGCTGCTCGTGGAGCGCGCCGGCCTCGACCGCGACGCCGCCGAGCTGCTCGCCGGCGAGCAGGCGACCGACGCCGTCTTCGACCTCATGCGCTGGCCGGACGGCGAGTTCGCCTTCGTCATCGACGAGGACGACCCCGACGACGTCGGGCTCGCGCTGCCCGTCGACGGCCTCGTCGCCGAGGCGCGCCGCCGGCTCGAGGAGTGGGCCGCGCTCACCGCCGCCGTCCCCGCGCCCGACGCGCTCGTCTCGCTCTCGCCGTCGCCCGCCGAGCCGCCGACGCTGAGCGCCGAGGAGTGGCAGCTGCTCGGCCTCGTCGACGGCCACCGCACCGTCGCCGACCTCGTCGAGGCGTACGGCCGCGGGGACTTCGCGCTCGTGCGGGCCCTCGCCGGCATGGTCGAGCGCGGCCTGCTCGTCGTGCACACCCCCGGCGACGGCGACGCCACCGGCGCCGTCGTGCGCCGCCAGCAGCTGCTCGCCGCGCTCGAGGGCCGGCCGCTGCCGGTGCCCGCCGCGCCGCCCGCGCCCGCCGCCGCCCCGGTCGCGGAGGCGCCCGCCGTGCCGTCGGTGCCCGCGCAGGTCATCCCGGAGCGCCCCGAGCCGTTCACCCCGCCCCGGCGGGTCGAGCACCCCGAGCCCAGCCCGGCGTACGCCCGCGCGTCCTCCCCGGGTGCGCCCGCGGCCGGTGGGAGCGTCGGTGCCGTCCACGGGTCGACCGCCCTGCAGCCCGACGCCGCCCCCGCCGGGGCGCCGTCGCCCGTCGAGCGCGACCCGTCCGTCAACAAGAGCCTGCTGCTCAGGCTCATCGCCGGTGTGAGGGGGCTCTAGTGGCCACGTCGGGCAGTCGTGCGGCCAACCGCCGCAAGCACGGCGGGACCGCCGTCAAGATCGTCGTCACCGGGCCGTTCTCGGCCGGCAAGACGACGCTGATCCGCACCATCAGCGAGATCACGGTGCTCTCGACCGAGAAGGACATCACCGACAGCACCCGGTCGCGCAAGGCCGAGACGACCGTCGCGATGGACTTCGGCCGCATCACCATCGACCGCGACCTGGTGCTCTACCTGTTCGGCACCCCGGGCCAGGACCGCTTCGACTTCATGTGGGAGATCCTCGGCGAGGGCATGCTCGGCTACGTCGTGCTGGTCGACAGCACCCGGCCGGACAGCCTCGAGGAGGCCGTCGGCATCCTCGCCGCCTTCCGCAAGATGGCGCGCGTGCCGTTCGTCGTCGCGCTCAACCGCTCCCAGGGGCTCGAGCCGGCCGACGAGGACCGCGTCCGCGCGGTGCTCGAGCTGGCCGACGACGTGCCCGTCGTGCCGTGCGACGCCACCGACCGCGAGTCGGTGAAGTCGGTGCTGCTGGCCCTGCTCTACGCGGTCGTCGACCAGATCGACGCGCCGACGGGCGCGACCGCCGTCACCGGCTGATGCGCCTGCGCCTGCGGAGGCCCGCCCGGCGCGCCGGGCGGCACGAGCTCGGCGCGGCCGTCACCGGCCTGCCCGGCCTGCCGCTCGCCGCCCCGGCGGCCGCGCTGCCCCCGGTGCCCGCGGCGCCACCGGCGC
>CANKBT010000084.1 GCA_947479995.1 Frankiaceae bacterium
GGCCCGGCCGCCCGGCGAGCGCGCCAGCGCCCACGACAGGCACAGGTGCTCGCGGGCGCGGGTGATGCCGACGTAGAGCAGCCGCCGCTCCTCCTCGACCTGCGCCGGGGTGTCGGCGTGCACGAGCGGCAGCGTGCCGTCGACGAGGCCGACGAGGAAGACGGCGTCCCACTCCAGGCCCTTGGCGGCGTGCAGCGACGCGAGCGTCACGCCGTCGAGGGTCGGCGCGTGCTGCGACGCGGCGCGCTCCTCCAGCTCGGCGACGAGCGCCGGCAGGCCGGCGCCGGGGTCGGCGGCGGCGACGTCGCCGGCCAGGCGGTGCAGCGCGGCGAGCGACTCCCAGCGCTCGCGCACCGCGCCCGCCCCCGCCGGCGGGGCGTCGCGCTGCCAGCCCAGGCCCGCCCGCAGGACGTCCGCGACGGCGTCGGCGAGGCCCGCGGGCGCGTCGTCGGCGGCGCGGGCCGCCCCGCGCAGGAGCAGGGTGGCCTCGCGCACCTCGGCGCGGTCGAAGAAGCGCTCGCCGCCCCGCACCAGGTAGGGGACGCCGGCGTCGGCCAGGGCCGCCTCGTACGCCGCGGACTGCGCGTTGACGCGGTAGAGGACGGCGATCTCGCTCGGCGGCACGCCGCCCGCGACCAGCTCGCGCACCCGCGCGGCCACCGCGGCCGCCTCGGCGGGCTCGTCCGGGTGCTCCGCCATCCGGGGGGCGGGGCCCGGCGGGCGCTGCGCGACGAGCTCGAGCCGCGCGGCGCGCACGGTGGCGCGCGCGATGACGTCGTTGGCGAGCTGCACGACCTGCGGCGTCGACCGGTAGTCGCGCACGAGGCGCACCTCGGCGGCGTCGGGGTAGCGCTGCCGGAAGCCGACGAGGAACTCCGGCGACGCGCCGGTGAAGGAGTAGACGGTCTGGTTGACGTCGCCGACGACGCACAGGTCGCGGCGGTCGCCGAGCCAGGCGTCGAGCAGCCGCTGCTGCAGCGGGGTGACGTCCTGGTACTCGTCGACGACGAAGGACCGGTAGCGCGCGCGGAACTCCTCGGCGACGTCGGCGTGCTCCTCGAGCACGGCCGCGGTGAGCAGCAGCATGTCGTCGAAGTCCGCCACGCCCTGCGCCTGCTTGAGCTCGGCGTAGGAGCGGAGCACCTGCGCGACGACGGGCGCGTCGTACGGCAGCGAGCGGCCGGCCGCGGCCGCCGCCGCGGGGTAGTCGTCGGGGGCGACGAGCGTGCAGGCCGCCCACTCGACCTCCGACAGCAGGTCGCGCACCTCGGAGGTGCCCGGGCGCAGCCGGGAGCGGGCCGCGGCGTTCGCCACCAGGCCGTACTTGCCGGTCAGCAGGGTCGGAGGCGGCCCGCCGACGGCGCGCGGCCAGAAGTAGCCGAGCTGCTTCATGGCCGCGGCGTGGAAGGTGCGGGCCTGCACGCCGGGCACCCCGAGGCCGCGCAGGCGGGTGCGCATCTCGCCCGCCGCGCGGGCGGTGAAGGTGACGGCGAGCAGGGCGGAGGCGGGCACGGCGCCGGACTGCACGGCGTACGCCGCGCGGTGCGTGATGGTGCGTGTCTTGCCCGTGCCGGCGCCGGCGAGCACGACGACCGGGCCGCTCACGGTGCGGGCGGCCTCGCGCTGCTCGGGGTCGAGGGCGTCGAGCAGGGCGTCGGGCGTCACCCCGCCATCCTCCCAGGCGCCGCCGGCGGGAAGGCCCGGGCGCACGCGCCTGTTGAGGCAGGCGACCGCCCCTGACCGAGGAGGACCCCGTGGCCGACCAGCCGACGATCTACAGCACGCCGTGGTGCGGCTACTGCCACCGCCTGATGAAGCAGATGGACCGCGAGGGGCTGGCGTACACCGTCGTCGACATCGAGCAGGAGCCGTCGGCGGCCGAGTTCGTCATGAGCGTCAACGGCGGCAACCAGACCGTGCCGACCGTCGTGTTCGCCGACGGCAGCGCGCTGACCAACCCGAGCCTCGCGCAGGTCAAGGAGCGGCTCGCCGTCTGAACGGTGGTCGACCACCCACGAGGGTGACGCCTCGTCTGGGAGGATGGCGGACGGCCGACGGCCGCCTGCCCCTGCACGACCGACCCCGAGAGCAGTGACGTGACCGTGACCGACCTGAGCCACCCGGCGATCGACGCCGTGCTCTCGACCGCCGCGAGCCTGCTCGGCATGGAGGTCGTCTTCATCGGGGGGCTCACCGCGGACACCTTCACCTTCGAGCGCGTGCAGACGAGCGCGCCCGACTGGGCCGAGGTCGGCGAGGGCGGCACCGCGCCGCGCGCCGACTCGTTCTGCCAGCGCATGCTCGACGGCGCGCCGTCCAGCACGACCGACGTCTGGCACGACCCGGCCTACGCCGACGCGGCCAAGGCGCTCGACAACGGCGTCACCTCCTACGTCGGCGTGCCGGTGCGCGACGCCTCCGGCGCCGTCGTGGCGACGCTGTGCGGCATCGACCGGGGCGCCGTGCCGGTCGACCCGCACGCCGTCGACGTGCTGCGCCAGCTCGCGCTCGTCGTCTCGACGCACCTCGGCCCGCTGGCCGAGCAGGGCGTCGTCATCCGCCGCAGCGACAGCGGCTGGCAGGTGGCGGGCGACACGGGCGGTGCGCAGGCCGCCGACGACCTCACCAGCGCGATGGTGCTCGCCGACCTGCTCGCGGCCGAGGTGGCGCCGGGCACGCGCCCGCACCGCCCCGACGGCCCGCTCGACGAGGTCGGGCAGCTCCGCCTGTCGGTGACGCAGCTCGAGCACGCCCTGGCGGCCCGGGTCGTCGTCGAGCAGGCCATCGGCGTGCTCACCGAGCGGCAGCACCACAGCCCGCGCGAGGCGTTCGAGCGGCTGCGCAAGACCGCTCGCGCCCGCGGGCGCAAGGTCCACGACCTCGCCCGCGAGGTCGTCCTGTCGGCGAGCGACCCGGCCGTGCCGCTGCCGCCGGAGCTCGCCGGGCGCCGCTGAGCGCCCGCCCCTGACCCCCCTGCTCCCGCGGTCGCCCGAGGCGCTCGCGGCCGACCTGGTGGCGCTCGCGGCCGACCTGCCCGACGGCGCCCGCGTGCTGCTCGACGGCGTGGGCGCGGGGCCGCTCGCCGACTCCCTCGTCGACGGGCTCGCGCGCGCCGGGCGGGTGCCCGTCCGCGTGCGCGGCGAGGACTTCCTGCGCCCCGCCGGGGAGCGCTTCCGCCACGGCCGCGAGGACCCCGACGCGCTGCGCGACGACTGGCTCGACGACGGGGCGCTGCGCCGCGAGGTGCTCGCGTCGGGCGACGCCTACCTGCCGGCGCTGCGCGACGCCCGCCGCGACCGCTCCGCCCGGGCCGCGCGGGTGGCGGTGCCGCCGCGCGCCGTGCTGCTCGTCGACGGCGTGTTCCTGCTCGGGCGCGGCCTGCCGGCCGCGCTGGTCGTGCACGTCGCGCTCTCGCCTGCCGCACTGGCGCGCCGCGGCGTGCCGGCGTGGCAGCTCCCGGCCTTCGCCGCGTACGACGCGCAGGTGCGGCCCGGGGAGGCGTGCGACGTGCTCGTGCGCGCCGAGGACCCGCAGCGCATGGCCGTGCGGCTGCCCGGCCCCGGCTAGCCGGTGCGGCGGTAGGCCGCCTCGACGAAGGACCAGAGCGCGTACGCCAGCACGCCGGCGACCGCCAGGGCGACCAGCACCACGCCGTACGGGCGGGCGGCGAGCGCCTGCAGCGCGGCGTCGAGCCCCTTGGCCTCCCGCGGGTCGAACAGCACGGCGGCCCGCACGAGGAAGCCGCCGAGCAGCGCCACGAGCAGGCCGCGGCCGGCCAGGCCGGCCGTGCCGATCGCGACGACGGGCAGCCGGTCCGGCACCCGCCAGCCCTCGAGCCTGCGGGCGTGCGTGCGCAGCAGCGCCCGCACGACGAGCACGGCGCCGACGGCGACCGCCGCCCCGCCGGCGCCGCCGACGAGCCAGCGCCCGCCGTCGCGGGCCATGACCTCCGCCGCGCGCGACCCGGTCTCGTCGCCGCCCGCGCGCTGGCCGGCGAGGAACGTCGCCGTCGTGACGGCGAGGAAGCCGTAGAGGCCGGCCTTGGCGAGCGACAGCGCCCGCTTGCCCGCCCGCGCCGCGCCGGTGGCGTCGCGGTGGCCGACGGCCGCGCCGAGCAGGCGCCAGAGGGCGTAGCCGGCGAAGCCGACCACCAGCACGAGCAGCAGCGGCTCGCCGAAGGGCCGCTCGACGATCGCGCGGAGGGCGCCCTGGCGGTCGGTGCTCTCGTCGCGGCCGAGCAGCACGCTGACGCCGAGCAGGCCGACCACGAGCCAGACGACGCCGCGCGCCGCGAGGCCGAGCCGCGCGAGCGCCGCGAGCGCGGTGCTGCCCTGCACCTCGCGCGCCGCCTGCGCCGCCCCGGTCACGCCCCGGCCCTGCCCTCGGCGCCCGCGCGGCAACCGCGTGCGGCAGGCTCGCGCGGTGCCCCCTGCCTGCCCCTGCGGCCGCGGCCTGCCGCGGGCCGACTGCTGCGGACCGCTGCTCGCCGGCGCCGCCGCGCCGACCGCCGAGCGCCTCATGCGCTCGCGCTACACCGCGTACGTGCTCGGCGACCTCGCGCACGTGCGGCGCACCTGGCACCCCACCACGCGGCCGGCGCGCGTGGTCGAGCAGGACGTGGTCTGGCTCGGCCTCGAGGTGCTCGCCACGACCGGCGGCGGCCTGCTCGAGGCGGAGGGCACGGTCGAGTTCCGCGCGCGCTACCGCGGCGGCGAGGTGCACGAGCGCAGCCGCTTCGTGCGCGACGCCGGGCGCTGGAGCTACCTCGGCGGGGTCACGCCTCCGCGACCCACTCGGTGATGAGCGCGTGCGCGATGGAGACCGCCGGCGGCAGCAGCACCTCGCCCGGGCCGCCGGCCCAGCCGCCGGCGTCGCGCAGCTGGTCGCGCGTGAACCACCGCACCTCGGCCAGCTCGCCGTCGCGCGGCACCGGCACGGCGTCGGCGTCGCACACCGCGCGGAAGCCGAGCATGAGGCTGGCGGGGAACGGCCAGGGCTGGCTGCCGCGGTAGCGCACGTCGCGCACCTCGAGCGAGGCCTCCTCGCGGACCTCGCGCACGACCGCCTGCTCGGCGCTCTCCCCCGGCTCGACGAAGCCGGCCAGGGTCGAGAACCGGCGCTCGGGCCAGACCTCCTGCCGGCCGAGGACGGCCCGGTCGGCGCCGTCGGTGACCAGCACGATCATCGCGGGGTCGGTGCGGGGGAAGTGCTCGCTGCCGTCGACGTCGCACCGGCGCACCGAGCCGGCGCGCACGACCGTCGTCGTGCCGCCGCAGCGCGGGCAGCGCGGGTGCAGGGCGTGCCAGGCGGCCAGCCCGACGGCGTGCACCATCAGCCCGGCGTCGCGGTCGCCGAGCACCGCGCCGACGTCGCGCAGGCCCTGCGCCCGCGCGCCGAGGCGCCGGGGCAGGTCGCCGACGACGGCGAAGTAGGCCTGCGCGCCGTCCCGGCCGAGGTAGAGGCGGTCGCCGTCGGGCGCGTCGGACGCCGCGACGAGCACGAGGTCGGTGCCGTCGACGAGCGCGCGCCCCTCGCGGTCGAGCACCAGCACCTGCGCGTCGTCCCACGCCGCCGCCATCGCCGCGTCGTCGTCGCGCCGCAGCCCGTCGCGGTCGACGGTCGCCCGCGACAGGACCGGCCGGGTCACCCTCGCTCGAGCGGGAGCACCCGCGCGACCGGGTCGGCCACGACCGCGGCGTCGCCGACGAGCACGGTGACGAGGCGCTCGGGCGCGAGGTAGGTGGCGGCCGCCTCCAGCGCCGCGTCGACCGTGACGCCGGCCATCGCGCGCGGGTGCTCGCGCAGCCAGTCGAGGCCGAGGCCGGCCGCGGTGAGCGCCGACAGCGTGCTGGCCAGCCCGGCCTGCGAGGCGGTCGACAGCGCGAGCGTGCCGGTGGCGTAGCGCCGCGCCTGGTCGAGCTCGGCCTGCGTGACGGGCAGCGTGGCGATGCGGCCGAGCTCGTAGAGCGTCTCGACGAGCGCCGGCGCCGTCACGTCGGTCGCGACGTCGGTCGCGAGCGTGAGGCGCGAGCCGCCGGGCGGGTGCTCCACGCCGGAGTGCGGGCTGTACGTGTAGCCCTTGTCCTCGCGGATGTTGGCGACCCAGCGCGAGGAGAAGTAGCCGCCGAGCACGAGGTTCGCGAGCGTCAGCGCCGCGTGGTCGGGGTGCGTGCGCACCGGCGCGGGGCCGGCGAGGCGGATCGAGGTCTGCACGGCGCCGGGGCGGTCGACGAGCACCGCCGGGCCGGGCACCACCGCGGGCACCGGCGGCGTGAGCACCGCCGAGCCGGCGGCCGTCCAGCCGGCCATCGCCCCCTCGACGAGGCCGAGCGCGCGCGCCGGCGACAGGTCGCCGACGAGCACGAGCACGCTGCCGGCCGGGGCGACGCGCTTGCCGTGCAGCGACCGGAGCTGGCCGGCCTTGACCGCCGCGACGTCGTCGGCCGTCGGCAGCTCGCGGCCGTACGGGTGGTCGCCGTAGAGCCGCGACAGCAGCGCCTCGCGGGCGATGACGCCCGGCTGGCTGCGGTAGATCGCGAGCTCCTGCACGAGCCGGTCGCGCTCGCCGGCGACCTCGTCCTTCGGGTACGCCGCGGACGTCAGCACCTCGGCGAGCAGGTCGAGCAGCCCGCCGAGCGACGCCGACAGCGCGGAGCCGCCGATCGAGAGCCGGTCGGCGTCGACGCTCGCCGACAGCGAGCCGCCGAGCCCCTGCAGGTCGGCGGCGAGGCGCTCGGCGCTGCGGCGGTCGGTGCCCGACAGCAGCGTGTCGCCGAGCAGCTGGCCGCGCGCGGTGTGCGCGGCGCCCTTGCCGGCGAAGGGGATGCGCAGGCGCAGCTCGACGAGCGGCACGCCGGGGCGCCGGACGGCCAGCACGCGCAGGCCGTTGTCGAGCACGCGCTCGGCGACGGTCGGCAGCTTCTGCGGGCGGGGCGCGCCCGGGGCGGGGATCGCGCGCGTCGCGGGGGCGGTCACGCGGCACCGCCCGGGCGCAGCTCGAGCACGGCGCGGTCGCCGCGCAGCGTCGCGGCCGCGGCCTGCACCTGCTCCCGGGTCACCGCGTCGAGCAGGCCCGGCACCTCGTTGACGAGCTCGGCGCGGCCGCGCTGCTGCTCGCACACCGCCATGGCCTGCGCGCGTCCGAGCACGGGGTCGACCTCGCGCAGGTAGCGGGCGCGCATGCGCGCCACGGTGCGGGCCAGCTCGGCGTCGTCGAGGCCGTCGGCGGCCAGCCGCGCGAGCTCCTCGTCGACGGTCGCCAGCACCACGTCGGCCGACACCTCCGCCGGGTGGTGCACCTCGATGAGGAAGGGCGTGGGGTCACGGGCGTCGAGCGGGTCGCCCATGATGCCGAGGTAGCCGCCGATGCTCGTGGCCGTGCGGTCCTTCATGAGCATGCGGTCCTGCAGCCGCGACGCGTCGCCGTCGGTGAGCACCTCGGCGAGCACGACGTACGGCAGGTAGGCCTCGAGGTCGGCCGGGTCGGGCACGCGCCAGGCGACCGCCACGGCGGGGGCCGGGGCCAGCGGGTCGTGGTGCACGTGCCGCACCTCGCCCGCGGGCGGCGGCTCGGCGAAGTCGCCGCGGGCCGGCACGTCGCGCGCGGGGATGTCGCCGAAGTGCTGCGCGGCGAGGCGCAGCACCTCCTCCGGGTCGACGTCGCCGACGACCGACAGCACGGCGTTGCCCGGCGCGTAGTAGCGGTCGAAGAAGCCCTGCGCGTCCTGCAGGGTCGCGCTCTCGAGGTCGACGAAGTCGCCGTAGCCGTTGTGGCTGTTGGTGAACGTCGCGTAGAGGACCGGCGGCAGCAGGATCCACGGGAAGCCGCCGTACGGGCGGTTCATGACGTTGACGCGGATCTCGTTCTGCACGACCGCGACCTGGTTGTCGAGGTTCTCCTGCGTGAGCGCGACCGAGCGCATGCGGTCGGCCTCGAGGAACAGCGCCAGCTCGAGCGCGCCGCTCGGCATGAGCTCGTAGTAGTTCGTGTAGTCGAGGTGCGTCGAGCCGTTGAGCGTGCCGCCGTTGCCCTGCACCTGCGTGAAGTGCTCGGTCTTGCCGAGGTTGGCCGAGCCCTGGAACATCAGGTGCTCGAACAGGTGCGCGAAGCCGGTGCGCCCCTCGGGCTCGGAGCGGAAGCCCACGTCGTAGTAGACGGCCACGGCGACGACCGGGCTGCTGCGGTCCTCGCTGACCACGACGCGCAGCCCGTTGTCGAGCGTCGCGCGCGTCACGGGGAAGGCGAGGGCGGGGGCGCGGACCGGTCCACGGGTCGCGGCGCGTCGGGCAGGGGCCTTGCGTGGGGTGGCGGTCGGCACGCTCCGACGCTAGTACGGGCTCCCGGACCGGGCTGGGCGGCGCTTGACTTCGAGTGCGCTCGAACGGGCAGGGTCGGTCGCGTGACGACGACAGCGACGGCACCGACGGCACCGACGGCACCGACGGCGAGCGAGCCCCTGCTGGACATCCGCGCCATGGCGGAGCGCAGCGGCATCACGGCGACCGCCCTGCGGTGGTACGAGTCGACCGGGCTGCTCCTGCGCCCGCCGGTCCGCACCAGCGGCGGCCAGCGGCGCTACGACCAGGCGCAGGCCGCGTGGCTGCAGATGCTCACGTGCCTGCGCGGCACGGGCATGCCCGTCGCGACCATGCGGCGCTACGCCGAGCTGTGCCGGCAGGGCGACGGCAACGAGGCCGAGCGCCTCGCGCTGCTCGAGGCCCACCGCGACGTCGCACGAGCACGGTACGAGCAGGCCCAGCGCGACCTCGCCGCCATCGAGCGGAAGGTCGCGCTCTACCGGGAGAAGGTCCAGTCATGAGCTACCCCACCCGTCGCCTCGGCGACCTCACCGTCAGCGCGCAGGGCCTCGGCTGCATGGGCATGTCGGAGTTCTACGGCGCCGGCGACGACGCCGAGTCGACCGCCGTCATCGGGCGCGCGCTCGACCTCGGCGTGACGTTCCTCGACACCGCCGACATGTACGGCCCGTTCACCAACGAGCGGCTCGTCGGCCGCGCCATCGCCTCGCGCCGCGACGAGGTCGTCCTCGCGACCAAGTTCGCCAACGTGCGCGGCGAGGACGGCTCGTTCCAGGGCATCCGCGGCGACGCGGCGTACGTCCGCCAGGCCTGCGACGCGTCGCTGCAGCGCCTCGGCGTGGACCACGTCGACCTCTACTACCAGCACCGCGTCGACCCGTCGGTGCCGATCGAGGAGACCGTCGGCGCGATGGCGGAGCTCGTCGCGGCCGGCAAGGTCCGCCACCTCGGCCTGTCCGAGGCCGGTGCCGAGACGATCCGGCGCGCGCACGCCGTGCACCCCATCACGGCGCTGCAGAGCGAGTACTCGCTGTTCACCCGCGACCTCGAGGCCGAGGTGCTGCCGGTGCTCCGCGAGCTCGGCATCGGCCTGGTGGCGTACTCGCCGCTCGGTCGCGGCTTCCTCACCGGGCAGATCACCTCGCTCGACGACCTCGCGCCGGACGACTCGCGGCGCTCCCGCTTCCCGCGCTTCGCCGAGGAGGCGCTGCAGGCCAACCTGCGGCACGTCGAGGACGTCAAGGCGATGGCGGCCGAGAAGGGCGTGACGCCCGGGCAGGTCGCGCTGGCGTGGGTGCTCGCGCAGGGCGACGACGTCGTGCCGATCCCCGGCACCAAGCGCCAGCGCTACCTCGAGGAGAACGCCGCCGCGGTCGACGTCGTGCTCAGCGAGGCGGACGTCGCGCGGCTCACGAGCGCCGTGCCGGCCGAGGCGGTCGTCGGCGACCGCTACGCCGACATGAGCTCGGTGCAGCGCTAGCGGCTCACTCGCCGACCTGCCCGTCGAGCGCCTGGCGGAGCAGGTCGGCGTGCCCGTTGTGCCGGGCGTACTCCTCCACCATGTGCACGAGCACCCAGCGCAGCGACGGGTGCCCCTGCCCGCCCCACGCGGGGTGCGTCGCGTCGAGCCCGCCGGCGTCGAGCGCGCGCTGCACGACGTCGCGGGAGCGCTCGACGCTGGCGCGCCACGTGGCACGCAGCTCCTCGCCGGTGCGCGCGTGCGCCGTCTGCCACTCCTGGCCCCACGGCGCGGTCGCCCAGGGCTCGCCGAGCGGCTGCTCGTCGACGACCTCGGTGAACCAGCCCTCCTCGACGCGCGCGAGGTGCAGCAGCATCCCGCCGAGCGTCATGTCGGTCGGGTGCAGCGGCGCGCGCAGCTGCGCGTCGTCCAGCCCGCCCGTGCGCCACGCGAGCGTCGCCCGCTGGAACTCGAGGAAGCCGACCAGCGTCTCGGCCTCCGTGCCGGCCAGCGGCGGCTCGGGGCGGCCCTGGTCGTCGTCCTGGACCTCGTCCACGGCACGGAACGTACTCACGGCGCCGCGCGCCGGAGGCGCCTCGACCGGGTCGACACGGCACGAGCTGGGGCAGGAGGTGCTGCTCGAGCTCGAGGAGCTCGCGACCCGCGTCCGACGACGCAGCAGGGCCCCGGGCAGCAGCGGCGCAAGGTCGTGCAGCAGGCCCTCGTCGCGGACGGGCACCTCGACGCTGGGGCGGCCCTTGCGCCCCGCGCCCTGGTGGAGCGAGCCGCCCCGACGAGGAAGCCGCGCAGGTGGGCGTGACGCGGGTCGAGGAGGTCGATCACGACGCCAGCCTGCGGTCACCCACCGACAGGACCACCCGGGTGTCCAC
>CANKBT010000085.1 GCA_947479995.1 Frankiaceae bacterium
CCACGCGTCGAACAGCGTCAGCCCGGTGCGCTGCAGCAGGCCGGTGGCGTCGTCCAGGGCGATCGAGCCGACCAGGCACGCCGCGATGACCGCCGACAGCGCGTACGACGCCCGGCGCACGCGCGGCGACGCCCGGCGGCCGGCGAGCGACGGCGCGGCGACGTTCGCGGTGTAGGCGACGAGCGCCGCCGCGGCGTGCCAGGCGTCGACCGGCTGCCCGCCCTCGGCGCTGAGCGGGAAGGCGGCCACCGCGAGCGTGCCGAGCCCGGTGACGACGACGGCCGCGCGGGTCGCGCGGTCGCGCAGCGCGGTCGCGGCGACCGGCGCGAGCACGCCGTACGCCACGAAGCCCGCGGTCATGAGCGGCGCGGTCGGCTGCCCGGTCTCGGCGAGCCGCGAGATGGCGTCCGAGACGGGGGAGTAGCCGTCGTCGCGCAGCAGCCCGCCGGTGACCCACGCGCCGACGAAGGCGGCGGGCGCGACGACGCCGGCGACGGGCCGCAGGCGGGTCAGGTCCACGAGCCGTCCTGACGGGTCAGGCCGGTGACGCGCACGACGGCGACGCCCTCGGCGTCGGAGGCGGCGAGGTCGACGACGGCGTCGAGCCCCCAGTCGTGGTCGCCGGCCGGGTCGTCCAGCACCTGGCGGACCTCCCACTCCGCCGGCCCCTGGCTGACGCGGAAGAAGCCGGGGCCGCGCGCGTCCGGGCCGGTGCCCACGAGCTGGTGGTCGGCGTAGTACGCCTCGAGCGCGCCGAGCCAGTCGACGTCGGGGTCGAGCTCGGCGAGCAGGTCGGGGCGCCGCAGCGCGAGCGCCTCGACCCGGCGGAACAGCGCGTTGCGCACGAGCACGCGGAAGGCCCGCGCGTTGCCGGTGACCGGCCGCGGCACCGCCTCGACCTGCGCCGGCTCCTCGAGGTCGGACGGGTCGCGCAGCTGCTCCCACTCGTCGAGCAGCGAGCTGTCGACCTGACGCACCAACTCGCCGAGCCACTCGGTGAGGTCGACGAGCTCGTCGGTGCGCGCCTCGGCCGGCACCGTCTGGCGCAGCGCCTTGTACGCGTCGGCGAGGTAGCGCAGCAGCAGGCCCTCGCTGCGCGCGAGGCCGTAGTGGCCGACGTACTCGACGAAGGTCATCGCCCGCTCGGACAGGTCGCGCGCCACCGACTTCGGCGACAGCGCGTGGTCGAGCACCCAGGGGTGCCCGCGGCGGTAGGCGTCGTAGCCGGCGGCGAGCAGCTCCTCGAGCGGCTTGGGGTGCGTGACCTCCTCGAGCAGCTCCATGCGCTCCTCGTACTCCTTGCCCTGCGCCTTCATCTCCGCGACCGCCTCGCCGCGCGCCTTCGTGCGCTGCGCGCTGAGCACCTGGCGGGGGTCGTCGAGCGTCGCCTCGAGCACCGAGAGCACGTCGAGCGCGTACGTCGGCGCATCGCGGTCGAGCAGGTCGAGGGCGGCGAGCGCGAACGGCGCGAGCGGCTGGTTGAGCGCGAAGTCGGGCTGCAGGTCGACGGTGACGCGCACGGTGCGGCCCTGCGCGTCGGGCTCGTCGAGCCGCTCGAGCACGCCGCCGGCGACGAGCGCCCGGTAGTGGCCGATCGCGCTGCGCACGAGGCGGCGCTGCGACGCGCGGTCCTCGCCGTTGGCGGTGAGCAGGTGGCGCATGTGCGCGAAGAAGTCGCCGGGCCTTTGCGCGACGTGCAGCAGCATCGCGTGCGAGACCGTGAACTGCGACGTGAGCGGCTCGGGCTCGGCCGACCACAGCCGCTCGAACGTCGGCTCGCCCCACGACACGAAGCCCTCCGGCGGCTTCTTGCGCGTGTACGACCGGCGCTTCTTCGGGTCGTCGCCGATCTTGGCGAGCTTGCGCGCGTTCTCGATGTCGTGCTCGGGCGCCTGCACGACGACGCCGCCCGCGGTGTCGTACCCGGCGCGCCCGGCGCGCCCGGCGACCTGCGCGAACTCGCGCGCCTTGAGGTGGCGCACGCGCGTGCCGTCGTACTTGCTCAGCGACGTCATGACGACCGTGCGGATCGGCACGTTGATGCCGACGCCGAGGGTGTCGGTGCCGCAGATGACCTTGAGCAGCCCGGCCTGCGCGAGCACCTCGACGAGGCGGCGGTACTTCGGCAGCATCCCGGCGTGGTGCACGCCGATGCCGTGGCGCACCAGCCGCGACAGCGTGCGGCCGAAGCCGGTGGTGAAGCGGAAGCCGCCGAGGCGCTCGGCGATGGCGTCCTTCTCGGCCCGGGTGCTCATGTTGATGCTCATGAGCGACTGCGCCTGCTCGACCGCGCCGGCCTGCGTCGGGTGCACGACGTAGACCGGTGCCTGGCCGCCGTGCAGCAGCTGCTCGAGCGTCTCGTGCAGCGGCGTCATGACGTACGACGGGTGCAGCGGCACCGGCCGCTCCACGGCGGTCACCACCGTCGTCGGCCGGCCGGTGCGCGCGGTGAGCTGCTCCTCGAAGCGCGAGACGTCGCCGAGCGTGGCGCTCATGAGCAGGAACTGCGCCTGCGGCAGCTCGAGCAGCGGCACCTGCCACGCCCAGCCGCGCGCCGGGTCGGCGTAGAAGTGGAACTCGTCCATGACCACCTGGCCGAGCGGCGCGTCCGCGCCCTCGCGCAGCGCCTTGTTGGCCAGCACCTCGGCGGTGCAGCAGACGATCGGCGCGGTGGTGTTGACGCTCGCGTCACCGGTCGCCAGACCGACGGCCTCGGGGCCGAAGACGTCGACGAGGGCGAAGAACTTCTCGCTGACGAGGGCCTTGAGCGGCGCGGTGTACCAGCTCTGCTCGCCGCGGGCCATCGCCGCGAAGTGCGCGCCGGTCGCGACGAGCGACTTGCCCGAGCCGGTGGGCGTCGACAGCACGACGTTGCTGCCGGACACCACCTCGATCAGCGCCTCGGCCTGGGCCGGGTAGAGGGTCAGCCCCCGCTCCGCGACCCAGGCCTCGAACGCCTCGTACAGCGCGTCGGGGTCGGTGGTGCCCGGCAGGCGGTCGGTCAGCAGGCCGTCGGTCAGGAGCACGCCACCATCCTGCCCGGCCGGCGCCGCGGCGCCGCCCCGCTAGTCGGCGGTCGCCGCGGCCAGCGTCGCCGTGCCGCGCTGCTCGGCGCCGCCGCGCTCCCACACGACCTCGACCTCGTCGCCGGGCTCGTGGTCGCGCACCGCGACGACGAGGCCGTCCGCGCCGGTGACCGCCCGGCCGCCGACGGAGGTGATGACGTCGCCCTCGGCCAGGCCGGCGGCCGCGGCCGGGCCGCTCACCGCGGCGACCGCCGCGCCGCGGCCGTCGCCGGTGTCGGCGACCTGCACGCCGAGCTGCGGGTGGGTCGCCGCGCCGGTGTCGATGATCTCCTGCGCCACCTCGGTGGCGTCGTTCGACGGGATGGAGAAGCCGACGCCGACGTTGCCCGTCGAGTCGCCGGTCGTCGCGATCGCGGAGTTGATGCCGACGACGCGCCCCTGCAGGTCGACGAGCGCGCCGCCGCTGTTGCCCGGGTCGATGGCGGCGTCGGTCTGCACCGCGTCGATGACCGACTGCTCGCCGGCGTCCTCGCCCGTGCGCACCGGCCGGCCGAGGGTCGAGACGATGCCCTCGGTGACGGTGTTCGACAGGCCGAGCGGCGCGCCGACGGCGAGCACCGACTGCCCGACCGCCAGCTCGTCGCTGTCGGCGAAGACCGCCGCGACGAGGTCGTCCGACGGCGCCACCCTCACCACCGCCAGGTCGCTCGTCGGGTCGGTGCCGACCACCTCGGCGGGCGCCTCGCGGCCGTCGGAGAAGCGCACGACGACCGTGCCGCCGTCGACGGCGGGGGCGACGACGTGGTTGTTGGTGACGACGTAGCCGTCGGTCGAGAGCACGACGCCCGAGCCGGTGCCCTGCACGGTCCGGCTCGACGCCTGCCCGAACGGCCCGGCGACGGCCTCGCGCCCCGTGACGCTGATCGTCACGACGCTCGGCGCGATCGTCGCGGCGGCGGCCTCGGCGCTGCCGGCGGGCGCGGTCGTGGCGGCGCCGCCGGCGCGCGAGATGACGGTGGTCGCCGCGGGCGCCGGGTCGTCGCCCCCGGTCGCGAGCAGCGTGACGCCCGCACCGGTCGCGCCGGCGCCGAGCGCGCCGGCCAGCAGCAGGGCGGTGGTGCGGCGGCGCCAGCGCTGCATCGCGACCGGGGCCGCGACCGGGGCCGCGGGCGGGGCCGGCGGCACCTGCTGCGGGGGCCACGGACCGCCGTACGGCGGCGGAGTGGTGGGCGGGGTCGTGGTGGTCATGCGCGCCTCCTCGGTCGTTCCTGCGACCAGGGTGCGCGGCCGGTGTTGAGGTCCGCGTGAGATCCGGCGCCCGACACCGCGGCCGCTCGTGTCTTGACACGAGGGCCCCGTGTGTCAAGGTGTGACGCGTGTCACCGACCCGCACGGCCCTGCTCGACGCCGCGGCCGACGCCGTCCTGGCCGGCGACTGGGACCGCACGCGGATGGCCGACGTCGCCCGCGCGGCGGGCGTGAGCCGGCAGACGCTCTACTACGAGTTCGGCAGCAAGGACGGCCTCGCCGAGGCCCTCGCCATGCGCGAGGCCGAGCGCTTCCTCGCCGGCGCGGAGCAGGCGCGCGTCGGCCACGAGGGCAGCCCGGCCGAGGCCGTCGCGGCGGTCACGGTGCGCACGCTGGAGTCCGCCGAGGCCAACCCGCTGCTCAAGGCGGTGCTCACCGACGACGCCGGCGGCCTGCTGCCGTTCCTCACCACCCGCGCCGAGAAGGTGCTCGGCGCGGCCACCGCGCACCTCGCCGACTACCTGAGCGGCCACTGGCCGCACCTGCCGGCGGCGCACGTCCGCCTGGTCGCCGACACCGTCACCCGGCTCACGGTCAGCCACCTCGTCCTGCCCGGCGGCCGCCCCGACGAGGTGGCCGCCGACATCGCCCTGCTCGTCTCCCGACTGCTCCCGCCCGGCCCTGCCGCACCCGACCTGGAAGGCACCGCATGAGCACGCACGAGCTCTACACGATCCCCGCCGACATGGCGACGTGGGACGTCGAGGCGCAGGGCGCCGCGCGCTTCACGTGGGAGTACGACGACCCGCGCGACCGCCTGCTCACGCTGTACCAGAAGGGCAAGGACAAGCAGTGGGACTCCACCACGCGCATCGACTGGTCGCTCGAGGTCGACCCGCACGACTGCCTCGGCATGCCGGACGAGGTGATCGGCATCCACGGCACGAGGCAGTGGGACCGCATCGCCGGTGACCGGGCCGAGGTCGACCGCCTCAAGCACCACCTCGCGAGCTGGCAGTTCAGCCAGTTCCTGCACGGCGAGCAGGGCGCGATGATCTGCTCCGCGCGCATCGTGGAGTCGGTGCCCGACCTCGACAGCAAGTTCTACGCCGCGACCCAGACGATGGACGAGGCCCGGCACGCCGAGACGTACGCCCGGTTCCTGCAGGAGAAGGTCGGCCTGCTCTACCCGATCAACCCGTACCTGAAGTCGCTGCTCGACGACACGCTCTCCGACAGCCGCTGGGACATGCCCTACCTCGGCATGCAGGTGCTCATCGAGGGGCTCGCGCTCGCCGCCTTCGGCGTGCTGCGCGACATGACCACCAAGCCGCTGCCCAAGCAGATCCTCGCCTACGTCATGCAGGACGAGGCGCGGCACGTCGCCTTCGGCCGCCTGGCGCTCAAGGACTACTACGCGCAGCTCACGACGGCCGAGCGCGAGGAGCGCGAGGAGTTCGTCGTCGAGGGCTGCTACCTCATGCGCGACCGCTTCCGCTCGCAGGAGGTCTGGAGCAACCTCGGCTACGACGTCGACGAGTGCGTGCAGGCGACGGTCAACAGCCCGTACTACAAGGCGTACCAGTCGCTGCTGTTCAGCCGCATCGTGCCGTGCGTCAAGGACATCGGCCTGTGGGGCCCGAAGGTGCAGAAGGCCTACGCCGACATGGGCGTGCTCGACATGGCCGGCGTCGACCTCAACGCGCTCATGAAGGCCGACGAGGACACCGCCGAGCAGATCGACGCCGAGAAGGCCGAGGTCGCGCGCTCCGCGGTGCAGGTGGAGAAGACCATCGCCGTCGGCGCGACCGCCTGAGCCGCTAGGGCTCGCTCGCCGTCGCCGCGAGGAGGCGGCGCAGCGAGTCGAGGCGCGCGGCCGTCGCCGCGCCGCGCGCCACCGCGGCGTCGAGGGCGCAGCCCGGCGTGCCCTCGGCGTGGTCGCACCCCGGCGGGCACGAGGCGGCGGCCTCGGCGAGGTCGGGGAACGCCGCCAGCAGGCGCTCGGGCGTCACCGCGCCGAGGCCGAACGACCGCACGCCCGGCGTGTCGATGACGGTGCCGCCGCCGGGCAGCGCGAGCGCCACCGCGGAGCTCGACGTGTGCCGGCCCTTGCCGACGCCCGTCACCTCGCCGACCGCGCGGAAGGCGTCGGGCACCAGCCGGTTGACGAGCGTCGACTTGCCGACGCCCGACTGCCCGAACAGCACGCTCGTGCGGCCGGCGAGCCGGGCCAGCAGCGCGGCGACGCCCGGGTCGTCGTCGCCGGGGCCGGTGACGACCGCCTCGACGCCGAGCGGCGCGTAGAGCGCGAGCAGCTCCTCGGCCGGCGCGAGGTCGGCCTTGGTGAGGCACAGCAGCGGCACGAGCCCGCCGTCGTACGCCGCGACGAGGCACCGGTCGACGAGCCGCGGCCGCGGCACCGGGTCGGCGAGCGCGGTGACGACCACGAGCACCTCGGCGTTGGCGACGACCGGCCGCTCGACCGGGTCGGTGTCGTCCGGCGTGCGGCGCAGCAGCGAGGTGCGCTCCTGCACGCGGACGATGCGGCCGAGGGCGTCGGGGCCGCCGGACAGGTCGCCGACGACCGACACGACGTCGCCGACGACGACCGCGCGCCGGCCGAGCTCGCGCGCGCGGACCGCGCTCACGAGCGCGCCGGCGTCGGTGCGCAGGCGGAAGCGCCCGCGGTCGACGGTGACCACGCGCGCGGTGCCGGCGTCGGCGTGCGCCGGGCGGGTGCGGGTGCGCGGGCGCGAGCCCTTGCCCGGCCGGACCCGGACGTCGTCCTCGTCGAGTTCCCGCGGCACTACGCGACCTGCGCGAGCATGCGGGCCCACGAGCCGGTGAAGTCGGGCACCGTCTTGCGCGTGGTGGCGACGTCGCGCACCTGCACGCCGTCGACGGCCAGGCCGAGCACCGCCCACGCCATCGCCAGGCGGTGGTCGTCGAGGCTGTCGAGCACCGCGCCGGTGAGGCGCCGCGGCCGCACCTCCAGGCCGTCGTCGTGCTCGCGCACGTCGGCGCCGAGCGCGCCGAGCGACGTGGCCAGCGCGGCCAGCCGGTCGGTCTCGTGGCCGCGCAGGTGGCCGACGCCGCGGAAGCGGCTCGGGCCGTCGGCCAGCGCGGCGAGCGCGGTGAGCACTGGCGTCAGCTCGCCGACCTCGGACAGGTCGAGGTCGGCGCCCTGCAGCCGGTCGCCGGCGGCCACCGTGAGCCCGCCGCCCGCGCGCTCGACCCGCGCGCCCATGGCGGTGAGCAGGTCGGGCAGCTGCGCGCCCGGCTGCGTGGTGCTCGCCGGCCAGTCCGGCACGGTGACCCGGCCGCCGGTGAGCAGCGGCGCGGCGAGGTAGGCCGCGGCCGTCGACAGGTCGGGCTCGACCGCGGCGTCGCGCGGGCGCAGCCGCCCGGGCGCCACCGCCCAGGTGCCGGGCGTCGCGTCGTCGACGTCGACCCCCGCCCCGCGCAGCGCCTCGACGGTCATCGCCACGTGCGGCGCGCTCGGCACCGGCGGGCCCTCGTGGCGCAGCACCAGGCCCCGGTCGAAGCGGGCGCCCGACAGCAGCAGGCCGCTGACGAGCTGGCTGGACGACGACGCGTCGACGACCGCCTCGCCGCCCCGCAGGCGCCCGGTGCCGCGCACCTCGACGGGCAGCGCGTCGACGCCCGACAGGTCGGCGCCGAGGTCGCGCAGCGCGCGCAGCAGCGGGGCGAGCGGCCGCTCGCGGATGCGCGGGTCGCCGTCGAGCACCACCGCGCCCTGCACCAGCGCCGCGACCGGCGGCAGGAAGCGCGCGACGGTGCCGGCGGCGCCGACGTCGACGCGGTCGCCCGTCGCGCGGCCGGTCGTGCCCGTGACCGACCAGTCGCCGTCGTCGTGGTCGACGACCGCGCAGCCGAGCACCCGCAGGGCGGCGGCCATGAGCTCGGTGTCGCGGCTGCGCAGCGGTCGGCCGACGCGCGAGGTGCCGTCGGCGAGCGCGGCGAGCACCAGCGCGCGGTTGGTGACGCTCTTGCTGCCCGGCAGCGGCACGACGGCCGCCAGCGGGCCGGGGCCGCGCGGCGCCGGCCAGGGGTCGGGCGGCGCGGCGGGCATGCGTCGAGTGTGCCCGACCGCCCGTACGCTCGTGCACGTGTGCGGGCGCTACGCGAGCAGCCGGGACGCGCTCGACCTCGCCTCCCACTTCGGCGTCGACGAGACGCCGACGGAGGTGCTCGCCCCGTCGTGGAACGTCGCCCCGACCGACCCGGTGCCGGTCGTGCTCGAGCGCGACGGCGTGCGCCGGCTGCGCGTCGTGCGCTGGGGCCTGGTGCCGTCGTGGGCCAAGGACGCCAAGGTCGGCGCGCGCATGATCAACGCCTGCAGCGAGACGCTCACCGACAAGCCCGCGTTCCGCAGCGCGTACGCCCGGCGCCGCTGCCTCGTGCCGGCCGACGGCTACTACGAGTGGCAGCGCACCGGCACCGGCAAGCAGCCGTGGTACCTCACCAGCCGCGACGGCGCGCCGCTGCCGATGGCCGGCCTGTACGAGGTGTGGCGCGACCCGGCCGGCGCGCTGCTCTGGACGTGCACCGTCATCACCACCGACGCCGCCGACGACACCGGGCAGATCCACGACCGCACGCCGCTGCTCGTGCCGCGCGAGGCGTGGGACGCCTGGCTCGACGCCGAGGTCGAGGACCCGGGCGCCGGGCTGCTGCAGCCGGCGACGCCCGGGGTGCTCGACGCCTGGCCGGTCGGCGCGGCCGTCGGCAACGTGCGCAACGACGGGCCGGAGCTGGTCGCGCCGGTCACCCCCTGAGGCGGGCTCGCCCGGCGCTGTGAAGCGCGGTCCGGGCTGGGTAGGGGCAGTCGGAAGGCACCGACCAGAGGAGACCCACCACCGTGGACACCACGCAGGCCCGATCCAGCCTCGAGCAGCTGCTGCGCGAGCTGGACAGCACCACCGCGACGCTGGAGGGCGAGGGCGCCGAGGAGTCCAGCGAGCTGAGCCACGTCTCGCAGCACCCCGGCGACAACGACGCGGCCGACGTCGACCGCGAGCACATGCTGCTGGAGGCCAACGACGCGCAGCGCGTCGAGGTGCAGGCGGCGCTCGACCGCATCGACGCCGGCACGTACGGCACCTGCATCGACTGCGGGAAGCCGATCGAGGAGGCGCGCCTGGAGTTCCGCCCCGAGGCGTCGCGCTGCCTCGCCGACCAGGAGAAGGCGGAGGCCGCGGCCTCCTGAGCGCGCGGCTCGGCCTGGGCCCGCGGGCTCAGGCCGGGCGGCGGGCGCTGGCGGCGAGGTAGAGGCCGGCGGCCTCGCCCTCACGGGCCGCCTCGAGCTCGAGCTCGTGCGCGACCAGGGTCTCGCGGGTCGTGCGGCCGCCCTCGGCGAGGGCGCGCTCGACGGCCGACGCGGTGAGCACGGTGCGCGGGCGCACCCAGTCGACGTCGAAGCCGGCGCCGCGCAGCAGCCCCTCGAGCTCCTCGGGCCAGAAGCAGCGCGTGATGGCGCCGTCCTCGTCGGGCACGAGCACGACGTCGGCCTGCGGCACGTCGGCCAGCTCGGCCCAGCGGCCCTGCTCGGCGAGGCGGGCGAGCCCCAGCACCAGCGACTCCACGACCATGAGCAGCCGCCCGCCGGGGCGCAGCACGCGGTGCAGCTCCTCGACGAAGACCTCGGTCGCGAGGCAGGTCGACAGCGCGCGCGACTCGGCGAGCACGGCGTCGACCGAGGCGTCGGCCAGCCACGACAGCGAGCGCGGGTCGGCCTGCACGGTGCGCACCGTGCCCGCGTCGGGGGGCACGGCCGGGCCGCTCCACGTCGACGCGACGTGCACGACCTCGTGCCCGGCGGCCGCCAGCTGCGCGGCGAACCGCGGGCGGCCGGTCGAGACGTCGAGCACGCGGGCGGGCGCCGCCGGCGCCCACTCCGCCACCTGGCGGGCGGCGACGTCCTCGTAGAAGTGCCAGTACGGCGAGCCGTCGGCGGGCACCGGCGTGGGCGGCGGTGCGGGCTCCAGCGACGAGCCCTGGGCCGCCTGGCCCTGCGGGCCCTCGGCACCGGACGCCTCGCGTCCGAGCCCCTCCTCCAACAGCACGCGCGGCACCTACCCTCCATACGGTGGACGTCACACCCGTGTTGCAGGTGGAGACGCCCAGCGGCCCGGCGCGGTTCCACGTCCGCGGGTCCGGTCCCGGCCGGGTGGTGCTCGGGCACGGGGCCGGCGGCGGCGTCGACGCGCCGGACCTGCGCGCCGTCGAGGCCGCCGCCCTGGCCCTCGGCCTGCAGGTCGTGCTCGTCGAGCAGCCC
>CANKBT010000086.1 GCA_947479995.1 Frankiaceae bacterium
CGTCGAGGGCGCGGGGCCGGAGGGGCTGCAGCACGCGTGGCTCGCCGTGCACGAGGGCGTCGGGCCGCGCGTCGGGCACGTGGTCGTCCTGTCGTGACGCCCTTCGTGGCGGCCGTGCCGGACGGCGCGGTGCTCGCCGACGTCCGCTACCCCGCCGACGGCAGCCCCGGCCGCCGCGCCCACGAGGCCGGCCACCTGCCCGGGGCCGTCTTCGTCGACCTCGACGCCGTGCTCGCCGGCCCGCCCGGGCCGCAGGGCCGCCACCCGCTGCCCGACCCCGCGCGCTTCGCCCGCGACCTCGGCGCGCTGGGCATCGGCGACGGCGACGCGGTCGTCGCGTACGACGACGCCGGCGGCGTCTTCGCCGCGCGCCTGGTGTGGCTGCTGCGCGCCACCGGCCGCGACGCCGCGCTGCTCGACGGCGGGCTGACGGCGTGGACCGGACCGCGCGAGGCCGGCGCCGTCGCGCGCCCGGCGCGCGGGCTCACGCCGGTCGACTGGCCCGCCGACCGGCTCGTCGACCTCGACGGCGCGGCGGCGGCGGCGGCCGCCGGGGCGCTCGTCGACGCCCGGCCGGGCGAGCGCTTCCGGGGCGAGGTGCCCGACGTCGACCCGCGCCGCGGCCACGTGCCGGGCGCGACGAGCCTGCCGTGCCGCGAGCACGTCGGCCCCGACGGGCGGCTGCTGCCCGACGACGTGCTGCGCGCCCGCCTGCTCGACGCGGGCTGGCGCGAGGGCGTCGTGTCCTCGTGCGGCTCCGGCGTCACCGCCTGCCACACCCTGCTCGTCGCCGAGCGCCTCGGCCTGCCGCCGGGGCGGCTGTGGGTCGGCTCGTGGTCGCAGTGGGCGGCCACCGGCCGGCCGGCGGCGACGGGCGCCTAGCGCAGCGGCTTGGCCAGGTGCACGTCGGCGTGGCCGGGCGGCAGGTCGGGCACCCGGGCCACCTCGACGAAGCCCTGGCGCTCGTAGAAGCCGGGCGCCTGGAAGGTGAAGGACGAGACCAGCAGCCGGGCGCAGCCGCGCGCCCGGGCCTCGCGCTCGAAGGCCGCGACCAGCCGCGCGCCCCAGCCGGCGCGGCGGGCGTCGTCGCGGACCCACAGCAGGCCGATGCCCGCCGAGCTCCCCCACACCCAGCCGCTGAGGCCGGCGAGCAGCGCGCCGTCGTCGTCGCGCACCCGCACCGTGAGCTCGTCGGACGCGCCCGCGACGGCGGTGTTGAAGGCCGTCAGGCCCTCGCTGAGCGCCGCGTCGAGCGCCGGGTCGGCACCGCCGACGACCACCTCGCCGGGCGCGCCGGTCGGCGACGGGCGCAGCGGCCCGCCGCCGCGGCCGTTGCGGTCGGCGAGCAGCCCGGCCAGCGTGGAGACGGCGATCTCGACCGGGGAGCGCGAGCCGATGTCGAGCCCGACCGGCCGGTGCACGCGCGCGACGTCGGCGTCGGCGACGCCGAGCGCCCGCAGCGCCGCGACGTGCGGCCCGGCCGACCGCGGGTTGCCCATGACGCCGACCCAGCGGGCCGGAGCGGCGAGCGCCCGCGCCAGCACCTCGCCGAGCTCCGAGCGGTGGTGGTCGCACACGACGACGTCGGTGTCGGCGTCGACGTCCCAGCCCGGCGCGCTCACCGGGTCGTGCACCGCGGCGTCCCACCCGGCCTGCCGCGCGAGGTCGCGCAGCGCGACCGCGACCGGCCCGTCGAAGACGCACACCAGCCGCTTCGGCGCGTCGCTCGCGCCGCCGCCGATCGACGCGGTCACGCCTGGTCCTCCCCGCCCTCCAGGTCGCCCTCGAGCTCGAGGTAGGTGCGCTTGAGGCCCTCGACCGTCTCGCCCTTCGGCTCCGCCCACAGCCCGCGGTCGGCCGCCTCGAGCAGCCGCTCGGCGACGCCCCGCAGCGCCCACGGGTTGCTCTTGGCCATGAAGGCGCGGTTGGTCTCGTCGAAGACGTACGAGCTCGCGAGCTTCTCGTACATCCAGTCGTCGACGACGCCCGCGGTCGCGTCGTAGCCGAACAGGTAGTCGACGGTCGCCGCCATCTCGAAGGCGCCCTTGTAGCCGTGGCGCTGCATCGCGGCGATCCACTTCGGGTTGACGACGCGCGCGCGGAACACGCGGTGCGTCTCCTCCTGCAGCGTCCGGGTGCGCACGGTGTCGGGCACCGCCGAGTCGCCGACGTACGCCTCGGGCGAGGTGCCCGTGAGCGCGCGGACCGCCGCCACCATGCCGCCGTGGTACTGGAAGTAGTCGTCGCTGTCGACGATGTCGTGCTCGCGGGTGTCCTGGTTCTTGGCCGCCACGCGCACGCGCCGGTAGACGCGCTCCATGTCGGAGCGCGCGTCGGCGCCGTCGAGGCCGCGGCCGTACGCGTAGCCGCCCCAGACGGCGTAGACCTCGGCGAGGTCGGCGTCGGACTTCCAGTCGCGGCTGTCGATGAGCGGGAGCAGGCCCGCGCCGTACGCGCCCGGCTTGGAGCCGAAGACGCGGGCGCTCGCGCGGCGCGGGTCGGCGCCCGCGGCCACGTCGGCCGCGATGTGCGCGGCCAGCGGGTTGTCCTCCTCGGGCGACGCGGCGGCGAGCTGCACGGCGTCGTCGAGCAGCTGCACGACGTGCGGGAAGGCGTCGCGGAAGAAGCCGCTGATGCGCAGCGTGACGTCGACCCGCGGGCGGCCGAGCGCCGCGCGCGGCACGAGCTGCAGGCCGGTGACGCGGCGCGACGCGTCGTCCCACACCGGCTCGACGCCGAGCAGCCACAGCGCCTCGGCGATGTCGTCGCCGGCGGTGCGCATCGCGCTGGTGCCCCAGACGACGAGGCCGACGCTCACCGGGTGCTCGCCGTGGTCGGCGACGTAGCGCGCGAGCAGCGAGTCGCCGAGCGCCTTGCCGACGGTCCAGGCGTTGCGCGACGGGATCGCCTTGGGGTCGACGGAGTAGAAGTTGCGCCCCGTCGGCAGCACCCCGACGAGCCCGCGCGTCGGCGACCCCGACGGGCCGGCCGGCACGAAGCCGCCCGACAGCCCGTGCAGCAGGTTGTCGAGCTCGTCGGTGGTCTGCGCCAGGCGCGGCACGACCTCGGTGCACGCGAAGCGGAGCACCTCCGCGGCGCCGGGCACCTCGCGGTCGAGGGTCGCGAGCACGGCGGGCACCGCGTCGGCCGACCAGCCCGCGTCGTCCAGCCCCTGCACGAGGCCGCGCGCCGTCTCCTCGAGGCGGTCGGCCTCGCGGCGGTCGTCCTCGCGGAGCCCGTACGCCGCGCCGAGCGCGCGGCGCAGGCCGGGCAGCGCGTCGCTGGTGCCGCCCCACGTCTGCTGCGCGCGAAGCACGCCGAGCACCAGGTCGACGCGCGGCGCCCCGACGGGCGCCTGCCCGAGCACGTGCAGGCCGTCGCGGATGAGGACGTCCTTGACCTCGCACAGGTAGCCGTCGACGTGCAGCAGGAAGTCGTCGAACTCGTCGTCGGACGGCGACTCCGACACGTGCAGGTCGTGGTGCAGCTGCGCCTCGGTGATGAGCTCCCAGATCTGCCCGCGGATGACGGGCAGCTTGGCCGGGTCCATGGCCTGCACCTGCGCGTACTCGTCGAGCAGGTGCTCCAGGCGCGCCATCTCGTCGTACGTCTCCGCGCGCGCCATCGGCGGCACGAGGTGGTCGACGACGGTCGCGTGGCCGCGGCGCTTGGCCTGCGTGCCCTCGCCCGGGTCGTTGACGATGAACGGGTAGAACAGCGGCAGGTCGCCGAGCACCGCGTCGGGCGCGCACTCCGCCGACAGCCCGAGGCCCTTGCCGGGCAGCCACTCCAGCGTGCCGTGCTTGCCGACGTGCACCACGGCGTGCGCGCCGAACTCCTGCTCGAGCCACCGGTACGCCGCGAGGTAGTGGTGGCTCGGCGGCAGGTCGGGGTCGTGGTAGATCGCGATCGGGTTCTCGCCGAAGCCGCGCGGCGGCTGGATCATGAGCACGACGTTGCCGTACTGCAGCGCCGCCAGCACGATGTCGCCGTCGTCGACGTAGAGGCTGCCGGGCGGCGGCCCCCAGTGCTCGAGCATGCCGGCGCGCAGCGGCTCGGGCAGCGTCGCGAACCACTGCTCGTACGACGCGAGCGGCACCCGCGCGACGGCGGCCCGCAGCTGGTCCTCGGTCAGCCACTCGACGTCGTGCCCGCCGGCGGCGATGAGCGTGTGCACGAGCTCGTCGCCGTCCTCGGGGAAGTCGCCGACGTCGTAGCCGGCCGCGCGCATCGCCTGCAGCAGCAGCACCGCGCTCGCCGGCGTGTCGAGGCCGACGGCGTTGCCGACGCGGGAGTGCTTGGTGGGGTAGCTCGACAGCACGAGCGCGAGCCGCTTCTCGGCGTTCGGCACGTGCCGCAGCCGCGCGTGCGACACCGCGACGCCGGCGAGCCGCGCCGCCCGCTCGGGGTCGGCGACGTACGACGGGACGCCGTCCTCGCCGTCCTCCTTGAACGAGAACGGCGGGCCGATCAGACGGCCGTCGAACTCCGGGATGGCCACCTGCATGGCGGCGTCGATCGGGGCGAGGCCGGCGTCGCTGGCCTCCCAGGCCGCGCGGCTGCTCGTCACGCACAGGCCCTGCAGCACGGGCACGTCGAGCGCGGCGAGGGCGCGGGCGTCCCAGCTCTCGCCGTCGGAGGCGTTGCTGCCGCCGCCGGCGAGCACGGTGACGACGAGCGCGTCGACGCGGCCGACGAGCAGGTCGTCGACCGCCGCGACGCGGCCGTCGGCGTCCGGGCGCAGCGAGGCGACGTGGACGGGGAGCGCGTTGGCGCCCTTGGCCTCGATCGCGTCGCAGAGCACGTCGACGAAGGCGGTGTTGCCCGACAGCTCGTGCGCCCGGTAGTAGACGACGCCGACCGTCGGCCGCGCCGGGTCGTGCGGACGGGCGCCGCGCACGCCGTACGACGGCAGGGCCGCCGGGGCGGCGAAGCCGTGGCCGGAGAGCAGCACGGTGTCGGACAGGAAGGCGACCAGCTCGCGCAGGTTGTCGCTGCCGCCCTCGCGCAGGTAGGCCGCCGCGTCGGCGACGACGCCGGCCGGCACGGTCGACAGGGCGGTCAGCTCGGGGTCGACGCCCTCGCCGCCGAGGGCCACGAGGGGCACGCCCCGCTCCTGGGCGTCCGCGACCAGCGCGTCGAGCCCCTCCCAGGCCTGGCGCCCGCCGAGCAGCCGGACGAGCACGAGCGAGACGCCGTCGAGGTCGACGGCGGTCAGGCGGGCGGGGTTGCCGAGGCGCAGGGGCAGGGCGGGCTCGGCCACCGCGCGGGCGGCGAGCAGGTCGGTGTCAGCGGTCGAGAGGAGCAGCAGCGTCACGCTGCCCAGTCTCGTGCATCGCCGCCGCCGGCACCCCGACGGCGGGCTCGCCCGCGGGCTGCGGCACCTGCGGGCGGTCGCGCCGGGTGGCCAGCGCGCAGCCGAGCAGCACCAGCGGGAAGCCGAGCGCGGTGCCGAGCGTGAACGGCTCGTCGAGCAGGGCGATGCCGAGCACGACGGCGACCGCCGGGTTGACGAACGTGATGACGAGCGCCCGCTGGGCGCCGACCTCCGCGATGAGCGCGAAGAACAGCACGAGCGCGAGCGCCGTGCAGACCAGCCCGAGGGCGAGCAGCGCGAGCGCGGGCTGCAGCGACGGCGGGTCCTCGACGAGCCGCGGGCCGCCGACCGGGAGGTAGAGCAGCGCGGTCATCGACAGCGCCACGGCGTTGACGCCGGTCGCGGGCACGTGCGCCAGGCTGCGGGTGATGACGAGCGGCCCGAAGGCGTAGCCGAGCACCGTCAGCCCGACCGCGCCGACCGCCAGCAGGTCGCCGCGCACGTCGACGCCGAGCAGCACGGCCACCCCGGCGAGCCCGACGCCCAGGCCGACCAGCCGCCCCCGGTCGAGCCGGTCGTCCTCGCGCAGCACGCGCGCGGCCACCGCGCTGACGAGCGGCACCGCGGCGACGAGCAGGCCGGTGAGCGAGCTGGAGAGGTCCTGCTCGGCGTGCGCGAGCAGGAACCACGGGCCGGCCATCTCGAGCGCGGCGAACAGCAGCAGCGGCCGCCAGGCGCGCAGGGCCGGGCGGACGGCGCCCGCGCGCAGCGCCAGGGGCAGCAGGACGACGACCGCCAGCAGGGTGCGCGCGAGCACGACCTCCGAGGCCGAGACCTCCTCGACCGCCACCTTGATGAGCAGGTACGGCACGCCCCACACCAGGCACATCACCGCGAACAGCGCGGCACCCCGTCGTGACACGGGTCGGACGCTAGCCGGGGTCGACCACCTGGCGGAGCGCGGGGAGCAGGACGCGCTCGAGGTCCTCGCGCGTGGCGCCGGTGAGGGCCGGGATCTCGAGCAGGTAGCGGGCGATCGTCACGCCGATCATGCAGGCGCCGAGCACGCCGGCGCGGAGCTCGGCGTCGTCGCCGCCGATGGTGCCGGCGACGGCGGCCTGCGCCTCGCACATGACGTCGTCGCGCATGACGCCCGCCGCCGACGGGTGCGTCAGGCAGTTGCGCAGCAGGGCCAGCGCCGCCTCGCGGCGCTGCACGTCGTCCTCGAAGCCCTCGAACATGTCGGCCAGCGCGGTGGCGGGCAGCTCCTCGCGCGTCGCGCTGCCCAGCATCTTGTGGTCGACGGTCCAGCGCGCCGACGCCCCGAACAGCTGCTCCTTGCTGCCGAAGTACTGCATGACGAGCGCGGGGTCGACGCCGGCCTGGCCGGCGACCGAGCGGATGGTCGTGCGCTCGAAGCCCTGCTCGGCGAACTGCTCCTGGGCGGCGAGCAGGATCGCCGCCTCGGTGCGGCGTCGCCGCTCCTCGCGCGTCACGTGGACCTCGTCGGCAGGTGTCACGCAGTTCACTCTACGCCGGTTGACCGTTGCGCGGCGAAGCCTCTACGGTCGTTGAGTCAACACCCGTGGAGTGGAGAGCCGCATGTCCGTCACCGCCGACCCGCCCGTGCCGTCACCCGGCGCGACCGTCACCGACCCGCCCGCCGTCCAGGGACGCGACGTCCGCTGGATCGCCCTCGCCGTCCTGGCCATCAGCCAGCTCATGATCGTGCTCGACGCCACGATCGTGAACGTCGCGCTCACCGACATCCGCGACGCCGACCTCGGCTTCACCGAGGCGACCCTGCAGTGGGTCGTCAACGGCTACACGCTCGCCTTCGGCGGCTTCCTGCTCCTCGGCGGCCGCCTCGCCGACCGCTTCGGCCGCCGCCGCCTGTTCATGGCCGGCGCGACGCTGTTCGCCGTGGCCTCGCTGATCGGCGGCTTCGCGCAGAGCGACACGATGCTCATCGCCGCGCGCTCCCTGCAGGGGCTCGGCGGTGCCGTCATGGCCCCCGCCGCCCTGTCGCTGCTCACCGTCGTGTTCGCCGAGGGCCGCGACCGCGACCGCGCGCTCGGCCTGTGGGCCGCGATCTCCGCCGGCGGCGCCGCCATCGGCCTCATCCTCGGCGGCGTGCTCACCGAGTCGCTGTCGTGGCGCTGGGTGCTCTGGGTGAACGTGCCGATCGCGGTGGCCGCGGTGCTCGGCGCGCGGGCCTTCGTGCCCGAGAGCAAGGACACCACCGCCCGGTCCTTCGACGTCGCCGGCGCGGTCACCGTCACCGGTGGCCTCGTGGCGCTCGTCTTCGGCCTGGTCCGCGGCGCCGAGCTGGGCTGGGCCCGCACCGAGACCTACGCCGCCTTCGCGGCCGCCGCCGTGCTGCTGGCGGTCTTCGCCGTCCTGCAGGCCCGCCGCGAGGACTCGCTGCTGCCGACGCGCCTGCTGCGCATCCGCAGCGTGCTGGGTGCCGACCTCGGCGCGCTCGCCATCGGTGCCGCCATCTTCGCGATCTTCTTCTTCCTCGCGATCTACATGGGCGGCATCCTGGGCTACGGCCCCATCAAGACGGGCTTCGCCTTCCTGCCGATGACCTTCCTCATCGGCGGCGCCGCCGGCATCGCCAGCAACCTCATCGGCAAGGTCGGCCCGCGCCCGCTGCTCGTCGGCGGCACCGGCGTCGCCGCCCTCGGCCTCGCGCTGCTGTCGCGCATCGCCCCGGACTCCACCTACCTCGGCACCCTGCTGCCGGGCCTCGCGCTCGTCGCGCTCGGCATGGGCTTCTCCTTCGTCGCCCTCACCAGCGCCGCGGTCGCCGGCGTGCCGGAGGAGGACAGCGGCATCGCCAGCGCGCTGCTCAACGCCGGCCAGCAGGTCGGCGGCGCGGTCGGCCTCGCGCTGCTCACCGCCGTCAGCACCGCCCGCACCAACGCCTTCGCGTTCACCGCCGCGCCGCAGGACCCGGGCTTCCCGGCCCAGGTGCAGGAGTCGCTCACCAGCGGCTGGAGCCTCGGCTTCCTCGTCGCCGCCGGCATCATGCTGCTCGGCACGGCCATCACCGGCGCGATGGTGCGCGTGAGCAAGGAGGAGGCGGCCGCCGCGGCCGCCAAGGGCGCCGCGCACGTCGGCTAGCCCTCCCGCACGACGACCGCGCCCGTACGCCGCACCGGCGTGCGGGCGCGGTCGTGCCCGGGGTCAGGCCGGGGCGCCCGGCGGCACGAAGGGCAGGCCCGCCGGCGCGCCGTGCTCCAGCAGCCGCACGACGGCGCCGGTGTCGAGGTGGTCGGCCACGAGGTCGCCGAGGGCGTCGAGCCGGCGCTGGCGCACCTGCTCGAAGCCGACCGAGCCGGGCTCCCACGCGCGGCCGGTCACGGCGGCGACCTCGGCGAGCAGCGCACGCCGCACGCCGTCGCTCTCCAGCGCCCCGTGCCACACCGTCCCGAGCACCGCGCCGACGCGGCAGCCCTCGTCGGGCGCGAACAGCGCCTCTCCCCCGGTCCGCTCGATCACGCCGTGGTGGATCTCGTACGCCGTCGTGACCGGGTGCGGGCCGTAGGCCCCGGTCGGCAGGGCGAGGACCTTCTCGCGGCCGAACGCCGTGCGCACCGGCAGCAGCCCCAGGCCGGTCACCGCGCCCGCCCGCGACTCGACGTCGTCCTCGATGTGCGTGCCGAGCATCTGGTAGCCGCCGCAGACGCCGAGCACCGGCGCCCCCTCGGCCGCGCGCCGGGCCAGCACGGCGTCCAGACCGCGAGCCCGCAGCCAGGCCAGGTCGGCGACCGTCGCGCGCGTGCCGGGGAGCACGACGAGGTCGGCGTCGGCCAGCTCCTCGGGGGTCGTGGCGAAGCGCACGAGCACGCCGGGCTCGGAGCGCAGCGCGTCGACGTCGGTCCAGTTCGACAGCCGCGGCAGCCGCACGACCGACACGCGCAGCACGTCGCGGCCGACCGGCGGCAGCGGCGCGACCGGGGCGTCGAGGCCGAGGGAGTCCTCGACGTCGAGCTCGAGGCCCTCGGTCCACGGCAGCACGCCGAGCGTCGGTCGCCCGGTGAGCTGCGCCAGCATGTCGAGCCCCGGCTGCAGCAGCCGGACGTCGCCGCGGAACTTGTTGACGACGAAGCCGCACACGAGCGCCTGGTCCTCGGGCGACAGCAGCGCGAGGGTGCCGAACAGGCCGGCGAAGACGCCACCGGGGTTGATGTCGCCGACGACGAGCACCGGCAGGTCCGCGGCGCGCGCGAGGCCCATGTTGGCGATGTCGGTGGCGCGCAGGTTGATCTCGGCGGGGCTGCCGGCGCCCTCGCAGACGACGACGTCGTAGCGCGACCGCAGGTCCGCCAGGCACTCCAGCGCGACCTCGAGCAGGGCCGGCTTGTGCTCGCGGTAGGACAGCGCCGACACGTCGGCCCACGGCCGGCCGCGCACCACCACCTGCGAGGTCATGTCGCCGCCGGGCTTGAGCAGCACCGGGTTCATGGCCGCCTCGGGTGCGACCCCGGCGGCCGCGGCCTGCATCGCCTGCGCCCGCCCGATCTCGGCGCCGTCGGCGGTGACGGCGCTGTTGAGCGACATGTTCTGCGCCTTGAACGGCGCGACCCGCACGCCCTGGCGCGCCAGCCAGCGGCACAGCCCGGCGGTGAGCACGCTCTTGCCGGCGTCGGAGGTCGTGCCGGCGACGAGCAGCGCGCCCCTCACCCGCGCACCGCGGCGCGGGCCGCGACCGCGAGGGCGCCGGCGGCCAGGCCGACCGCGCCGGACAGCCGCGCCGCGCGCGCGACGTCGTCGACGCCCGGCGCCGGGCCGTTGCCCAGCAGCGGCCGGTCCTCGACGCGGCCGGCGTACGCGAGCCGCCCGCCGAGCGTGCGCCCGAGCGCGCCCGCGAACGCCGCCTCCACGGGCCCGGCGTTGGGGCTGGGGTGCTGGCCGCCGTCGCGGCGCCAGGCGCGCAGGGCCGCGCGCGGCCGCCCGCCGACGGCCGGGGCGAGGGCGACGACGAGCGCGGCGGTGACCCGGGCCGGCACGAGGTTGGCGACGTCGTCGGTGCGCGCCGCCGCCCAGCCGAAGCGCAGGTGCCGGGGCGAGCGGTGGCCGACCATCGCGTCGAGCGTGTTGACCGCGCGGTAGCCGACCAGGCCCGGCACGCCGAGCAGCGCGCCCCACACGAGCGGGCCGACGACGGCGTCCGCGGTGTTCTCGGCGACCGACTCGACG
>CANKBT010000087.1 GCA_947479995.1 Frankiaceae bacterium
CGCCCGTCGCCCGCCCGGCGGCGCCCGCCCCGGCCCCCGCGCCGGCGGCGCCCGCCGTGCCCGGCTGCGACGGCGCTCCCGGCTGGGAGCAGGTGCGCGGCGCCGCCGCGCTGGCCGACCTCGGCGACCCCACCGCCGCCCTCGGCTGGTCGGTCGCGTTCCTGCCCGCCCGCTCGGGGCTGCAGGCGATGGCCTACCCGGGCCGCCGCACCATCGAGCTCTACGTGCGCAGCTGCGCTCGGCAGAGCGACGCCGACCTGCGCTTCACCCTGGCCCACGAGGTCGGCCACGCGCTGGACACCGCGTTCCCGAGCGAGCGCCGCCACGCCGACTGGCTCAGCGCCCGCGGCGTCGCCCCGCAGGAGTGGTTCGGGTGCGGCGGCTGCACCGACTTCGCGACGCCCGCCGGCGACTTCGCCGAGACCTACGCGCTGTGGCGCACGGGCAACACCGGCGAGTACCGCTCGGAGCTGGCCCCCCGGCCGAGCCCCGCGCAGCTGGCGGCGCTGGCGCCGCTGTTCGCGACCGGCTACTAGCCCGGCTCGAGCACCAGCTCCTCGAGCGGCAGGCGGGTGCGCGGGCGCGCCTCCTTGGCGGCCAGCCCCTCCTCCAGCGGGCTGCCCCCGACGGCGCCGACGGCGACCAGCACGGCCGCCCGCCTGTCGGCGCCGAGCGGCACCGCCCGGTGCACCTCCGCGGGGTCGAAGCCGGCCATCTGGTGCACCGCGAGCCCCTGCGCGCCGGCCTGGACGGTGAGGTGCGCGACGGCCTGCCCGCCGTCGTGGTCGTCGTGCGCGTGCTGCCCGTCGGGGTCGTCCGCGACGTCGGGCAGCACCACGACGAGCAGCGCGGCCGCGCGCGGCGCCCAGGAGCGGTTGCCGCGCGACAGGGCGTCGACGAGCCGGTCGTGCACCGGCTCCCCCCGCAGCGCGACCACCCAGCGCACCGGCTGGCCGTTGCCCCGCGACGGCGCCCACCGGGCGGCCTCGAGCAGCGGCCGCAGGTCCGCGCGCGACAGCACCTGGCCCTCGTCGAAGCGCCGCGGGCTGCGGCGGCCGGCGAGCAGCGGGTGCAGGCCGTCGCTCACTGCGCCGCGCGCACCCACTCGTCGTACGACGGGGCCTCGGCGCCGACGGTCGTCTCGTCGCCGTGGCCGGTGAGCACGCGGGTCTCCGGCGGCAGCGCGAACAGCCGGGTGCGGATCGAGGACAGGATCGTCGGGTAGTCGCTGTAGGACCGCCCGGTCGCCCCGGGCCCGCCGGAGAAGAGCGTGTCGCCGCTGAACACGACGCCGAGGTCCGGCACCGACAGGCACACCGCGCCCGGCGCGTGGCCGGGCGTGTGCAGCACGTGCACCTGCGTGCCGGCGACCTCGAGCACCATGCCGTCGCGCAGCGCGCCGTCCGGCTCGCGGGAGGAGTGCACGAGGTCCCACAGCACGCGGTCGTCGGGGTGCAGCAGCACCGGGGCCGACACCTGCTCGGCCAGCTCCGGCGCGCAGCGCACGTGGTCGTCGTGCGCGTGGGTGCACACGATCGCCGTCACGGTGCGGTCGCCCACGGCCGCGGCGATCGCGTCGGGGTCGTGCGGCGCGTCGAGCACCATGACCTCGTCGTCGTCGCCCAGCAGCCAGACGTTGTTGTCGACGTCGAAGACCTGCCCGTCGAGGCTGAACGTGCCCGACGTGACGAGGTGCTCGATGCGCGCGGCCACTACAGGACCACCACGCTGCGCAGGACCTCGCCGCGCTCCATGCGGTGGAACGCCTCCTCGACGCCGTCGAGCGGGATGCGCTCGCTGACGAAGGCGTCGAGCGGGAACCGGCCCTGCTGCCACAGGTCGATGAGCAGCGGGAAGTCGCGCTCGGGCAGGCAGTCGCCGTACCAGCTGCTCTTGAGGGCGCCGCCGTGGCCGAAGACCTCGATGAGCGGCACCTCGAAGGTCATCGTCGGGTTCGGCACGCCGACGAGCACGGCCACGCCGGCGAGGTCGCGGGCGTCGAAGGCCTGCCGGAAGGTCTCCGGGCGGCCGACCGCGTCGATGACGACGTCGGGGCCGAAGCCCCCGGTCAGCTCGCGCAGGGCGGCCACGACGTCGGTGCTGCCCGCGTTGACGGTGTGCGTGGCGCCGAAGCCCTTGGCCCACTCCAGCTTGCGGTCGTCGAGGTCGACGGCGATGACCTGCCGCGCCCCGGCGTACAGCGCGCCGGCGATCGCGGCGTCGCCGACGCCGCCGCAGCCGAGCACCGCGACCGTGTCGCCCTGGGTCACCGGGGCGGTGTTGACGGCCGCGCCCCAGCCGGCCATGACGCCGCAGCCGAGCAGGCCGGCGGCGGCGGGGTCGGCGGCCGGGTCGACCCTGGTGCACTGGCCGGCGGCCACGAGCGTCTTCTCGGCGAAGGCGCCGATGCCGAGCGCGGGCGACAGGCGGGTGCCGTCGGCCAGCGTCATGGGCTGGGTGGCGTTGTGGGTGGCGAAGCAGTACCAGGGGCGGCCGCGCTTGCAGGCCCGGCACTGCCCGCACACGGCCCGCCAGTTGAGGACGACGACGTCGCCGGGGGCGACGTGCGTGACGCCGTCGCCGACCGACTCGACGACCCCCGCGGCCTCGTGGCCGAGCAGGAACGGGAACTCGTCGTTGATCCCGCCCTCGCGGTAGTGCAGGTCGGTGTGGCAGACGCCGCAGGCCTTGACCTGCACGAGCGCCTCGCCGGGACCGGGGTCGGGCACGAGCACGGTCTCGAGCGAGACCGGCTGGCCCTTGCCCCTCGCGACGACGCCTCGGACTTCGTGGACCACGGGGACCTCCAGGTCAGGGGTGGCGCAGGGACGTGCCGACCCTACGGCCGCGGCCGCACCGGGGCCTAGCCCGCCTCGGGCCCGGCGTAGCGGACCTCGGGCCGCTCCTCCAGGCAGGCGTAGAGCGCGACCTCCTGCTGCTGCGTGATGCCCGCGACGTCGAAGCGCACCGGCAGGTTGCGCTGCTTGTCGGCCGCGCCCTGGTCGGGCACCAGCGCCACCCCGGGCAGCCGGCCGCAGGCGTCCTTGACCGCCTCGCGCTGGGCGTCGGTGGCGGGCAGCACCAGGCGCGCGACGACCTGGCGCTGGTCGCCGGCGGTGAGGCGCCCGGAGGCGTTGAAGACCATGAAGGCGAAGGCCACCAGCCCGAGCACGAGCAGCATGACGCGGTTGCCCCCGCGGCGGCCCTGCCACCACCGCCGCGTCTGCACCACCTGCGCGCTCCCCACGGGTCCATCGTAGGTTCGCGGGGTGCAGCAGGCCGACCGGAGCGGGGCGCTCCACTGGCACGGCCTCGACCCGGGCCTGCTGCGGCTGCGGCGCGCGCTGGTGCTCGGCGTGCTCGGCGGCCTCGGCCTGCTCGTGAGCGCGCTGGTGCTGGCCCTCGCCGGGCCGGTCGAGGGCGCCGGCGCCCTGCTCGTCGCCGTGCTCGTCGTGGGCCTGGCGCTGCAGGCGGTCGGCCGCCGCTTCCGCGCCTGGCGCTGGGCCGAGCGCGAGGACGACCTCGTGCTGGAGCGCGGCGTCGTGCTGCGCCGCACGTCCGTCGTGCCGTACGGCCGCATGCAGTACGTCGACGTCACCGCGGGCCCGCTGGACCGCCGGGTCGGCATCGCGCGGGTCGTGCTGCACACCGCCGCGGCGGCGACCGACGCCTCGATCCCCGGGCTCGCCGCCGCCGAGGCCGAACGGCTGCGCGACCGGCTGGCCGCCCTCGGCGAGGCGCGCGCGGCCGGCGTGTGACCGAGTGGCGGCGGCTGCACCCGCTCACCCCCCTGCTGCGCGGCGGGCGCGTGCTGGTCGGCGTGCTGGTCGTCGTGGTGCAGCAGGGCCTGGCGCAGTCGTCCGTGCTCGCGTCGCTCGTCGTGCTCGGGCTGGCCGTGCCGGTGGCCCTCGTCTACGGCCTCGTCTCGTGGCGGGTCACCCGCTACCGGCTCGAGGGCGACGAGCTGCAGGTCGACAGCGGCGTGCTGCAGCGCCGCCAGCGCCGGGTGCCGCTGCGCCGGCTGCAGAGCGTCGACGTCGTCCGGCCGCTGCTGGCGCGGGTGCTGGGGCTGGCCGAGCTGCGGCTGGAGGTCGCGGGCGGCGGCGGTGACGCCGAGGCGCCGCTGGCCTTCCTGTCCGAGGCCGACGCGCAGCGGCTGCGCCGGCAGATGCTCGCCCGCTCCGGCGCCCTCGAGGACGCGCAGGAGGAGGCCGACCAGGACGAGCAGCTGCTCGTGCAGGTGCCGTCCCGCGCGCTCGTCGTCTCGATCCTGCTCAGCGGCCCGACCGTCGCCGCCGGGGCGCTGCTCGCCCTGCTGCTCGTGGCGCTGGTGGTCGAGCCGGCCGTCGCCGCCGGCGCCCTGCCGCTCGCCGGGCCGCTGCTGCTCGGCCTCGGCTCGTTCGCCGTGCGCCGCCTGCTCACCGAGTACGGCTTCACCGTCGCGGAGTCGCCCGACGGCCTGCGGCTGCGCCACGGGCTGCTGGAGACGCGCGCCCAGACCATCCCGCTGGGCCGGGTGCAGACCGTCCGGGTCGAGCAGCCGCTGCTGTGGCGCCGGCGCGGCTGGGTGCGCGTCGAGGTCGACGTGGCGGGCTACACCGGCCGCGGCGACGAGCAGCAGCTCACCTCGGCGCTGCTGCCGGTGGCGCCCCGCGGCTTCGCCGGCCAGCTCGTCGAGCGGGTGCTCGGGGCGGCGCTGCCCGCGCCGACCGCGACCGCGCCGCGGGCCGCGCGCTGGCTCGCGCCCGTCGAGCAGCCGGTGCTGCGCCTCGGCGTCGACGACCGGCACGTCGTCGGCACGTCGGGCCGGCTCACCCGGCACACCGACATCGTGCCGCTGGCCAAGGTGCAGTCGCTGCGCCGCACGCAGGGCCCGCTGCAGCGCCGGCTCGGCCTGGCGAGCGTGCACGTCGACAGCGCCGGGCGGCGGCTGGCGGGGCTCACCGCGCAGCACCGCGACGCCGCCGAGGCCGACGCGCTCGTCGACGACCTGGCGCTGCGGGCGAGGGCGGCCCGCACCCGCTGACCGCATGTCGACACGTCGCCTACGGCGGCGCGTCGCCCCGCGCCGCCTCCTGGGCGACGACCTCCTCGCGGTCGCGCAGCCGCGCGAGCCCGTTGAGCGGCTGGCGCATCCGGTGGTTGCCCTCCAGCCGGCCGGCGTTGCGGTCCAGGAACGCCCAGTAGCCCGCGGTGTACGGGCAGGCGGTCGGGCCGACGCGCACCTTCGGGTCGTAGGCGCAGCCCCCGCAGTAGTCCGACATGCGGTTGATGTACGCGCCGCCCGCGGCGTACGGCTTGGTCATCATCAGCCCGCCGTCGGCGTACTGGCTCATGCCGGTGACGTTCGGCAGCATCACCCAGTCGTAGCCGTCGACGAAGACCTCGTGGAACCACGCCGTGACCTCGTCGGGCTTCCAGCCGCGCTGCAGCGCGTAGTTGCCGAGCACCATGAGCCGCGGGATGTGGTGCACCCAGCCGCGGTGCCGCAGGTCGCGCAGCACCGAGCCCAGGCAGTTCGCCGTGACCTCGGAGTCGGCGTCGAGCGTGCGGAACCACTCCGGCAGGCTCGACCCGGCCTGCAGGGCGTTGCGCCGGCGGTAGTCGCGCGGCACGTGCCAGTAGACCGACCAGATGTACTCGCGCCAGCCGATGACCTGGCGCACGAAGCCCTCGACGCTGTTGAGCGGCGCGCGGCCCTGCCGGTAGGCCTGCTCGGCGGCGTGCACCACCTCGAGCGGGTGCAGCAGCCCGAGGTTGATGGCGGGCGACAGCGCGCTGTGCGACATCCAGGGGTCGGCCGCGAGCATGGCGTCCTCGGTCGGGCCGAAGGTCGCGAGCCGGTGCTCCACGAAGTGGTCGAGCGCCGCCAGGGCCTCGGTGCGCGTCGCGGCGGCCCAGCGCGGCTGGTCCTCCCCGACGAAGGCGGCCGTGCCGTCTCGCACCCAGCGGTCGAGGTCCTCGCGCACCTGCGCGTCGACCTCGTCCTCCTGCGGGTACCACGGCTCGACCAGCCCGAGCGTGCGCGACCGCGGCGGCGGCTCGCGGTTGTCGTGGTCGAGGTTCCAGCGCCCGCCGGTCGGCTGGTCGCCGTCCATGAGCAGGTCGAAGCGCTGCCGCTGCCAGCGGTAGAAGTCCTCCATGAGCAGCCGCTTGCGGCCGCTCGCGAAGCGGTCGAAGTCCTCGCGCGTCGTGGCGAAGCCGCGCCCCTCGGGCACCACCTCGAGCCCGCGGCCGCGCGCCCACTCGTCCGCGGCGTACGAGGTCGGCTGCACGACCGACAGCGGCCCGTCGAGCTCGGCCAGGGCCTCGTCGTACGTCGCGACGCGCAGGAAGCGGGCCTGGTCGCCGAGCTCGAGCGCCCGGTGGCGCAGCGCCGACAGCAGCAGGTGCGCCTTGGCGCGGTGGAAGCGCCGGCGCCCGAAGACCCGCTGAGACTCCACGAGCACGGCCGGCTGGTCCGGCGCGTCGAGGAACTGCGGGCCCAGCTGGTCGGCGAACAGCCAGCGCGTGCTCACCGGGGGGCGGGCGTCACGGGTGGGAGCCGTGCGCCTGGATGCTGCCGCCCTGCGGGTCGTCGGTCTCGCCGACCGCCGCGCCCTGCTCCAGGTCGTCGCCGTCCTCGGTGCCGGCGTCCTGCGGGCGCTCGCCGAGGTCCTTGCGCAGCGCCTCGCGGGCCGCGGTGTCGCCGTCGGCGCCGGTCGTCGTGCCGTGGCCCGGCTCGGCGTCCATCGCGTCGACCTGGTCGGCGCCGCGCACGCCGCCGGGCGGGGTCGGCACGTGCTCGCGGGGGGTGTTCGTGGTGCCGCTCGGGTTCGTCATGCGCTCGCCCTACCCGGTGGGGCGCGCTCCGCGCACGTCCAGCTCGTCGAGGTCCAGGCGTCGCGTGCGGCGCGGGACGCGCGGCCGCCGTGACGCCGGCGCCGAGCACCAGGGCCCGGACCGCGACGCAGGACCAGGCCAGGACGACCCCGACGGCCCACCGCTCCCGCGCGGGGCGCCGCTCGCGGGTCGTCGACGACGGGCGGCCGGGCGCCGGGGGCCGGCGGGGCCCACGCGGGCGGCGACGGTGCCCAGCCCGGCGCCGACCCGTGGCCGGGTGGCGGGCCGTGGCCGGGTGGCGGGCCCTACGCGCCCTGCGGGAGGCCCTCGTCGCCCGCCACGGGCGGTGCGGGCCGGGATCCGGGGCGCTCGGCGGGCTCGGGTCCGGTCACCCGCCGGTGGCGGCGTCGCGGGCGGTGGCGGCCACCGCCCGGGTCGCCAGCGCGCCCAGGACCGCCGACACCGTGCCGAGCAGGCCGCCGACCACGAGCAGCGCGCCGTACGTCTCGAGGTCGCCCACCTCGACCTGCTCGTCCTGGTAGCCGCTGCCGGTCAGCAGGAAGACGGCCGCCGCGACGAACGTGACCCACCAGGCCACCAGCAGGGCGGGCACCCGCCCGGCCCGGCCGTGCCGCGCGGAGTCGGCGAAGCGCGCCGCCTGCACGTACGCCAGCACCGGCAGCACGGCGGAGGCGAGCGGCACGAACACGCCCCACCAGCCCATGTGCGCGTAGGGCACCTCGCCGCCGCGACCGGCGCCCCGCGCCGCCCGCGCCGTCCACGACGCCCAGAGCGCGAGCAGCGCCCACATCGCGACGCCCAGGCCGAACAGCACGAACCAGCCGAGGCCGAACATGCCGTCGGAGGCGTCCGCGGAGTCCGCCGCGCCGACGAAGTCGCCGTCGTCCAGCGCGCCGGGGATCGTCGCGGCGACCGCGCCGGCGAGGAGCAGCAGCAGCCAGCCGGCGATCGAGACCCACAGCAGGACCGACACCACGCCGAGCCGCCGGCCGGCCAGGTGCAGCGCTCCCTGCGGGGTGTCGGGCGACGGGTGGCCGTACGGCTGCCCGTAGGCGCCGTAGGGCTGGCCGTAGCCCTGCGGGCCGGGCTGGCCGTACGCGCCGGGCGGCGCGCCGTACGGCTGGCCGTAGCCCTGGCCGTAGCCCTGGCCGTAGCCGGGCGGCGGAGGGTAGGGCTGGCCCTGCGGCGGGCCCTGCAGCGGGCCCTGCGGCTGGCCGTAGCCCTGGCCGCCCTGGCCGCCCTCGCCGTAGCCCTGGGGCGCGCCGTACGGCTGCTGGTAGGCGGGCGGCGGCGGGGCGGGCGAGCCCTGCGGGGCCTTCGACAGCGAGGGCCCGTCCGGGGCGGCGAAGGGGTCGTCCGGGGAGCTCACGTGTCGCCTCTCAGTTGACCTGGCGGGCGTGTCCCGACCAGTACTGCTCGCGCAGCTTGAACTTCTGCACCTTGCCGGTCGCGGTGCGCGGGATGGCCTCGCGCAGCTCGACGGACGTCGGCGCCTTGTAGCCGGCGAGCCTGCTCTTGCAGTGCGCGATGAGGTCCGCCTCGCTCGCGCTCTGGCCCTCGGCCAGCACGACGAGCGCCTTGATGGTCTCACCCCACTTCTCGCTCGGGACGCCGATCACCGCGACCTCCGCCACAGCCGGGTGGCTGAACAGGCAGTCCTCGACCTCGATGCTGCTGACGTTCTCGCCGCCGGTGATGATCACGTCCTTCTTGCGGTCGCTGATCGTCAGGTAGCCCTCGTCGTCCAGCGTGCCGCCGTCGCCGGTGTGGAACCAGCCGCCCTCGAGCGCGTCGGCGCTGGCCTCCGGCTGCTCCCAGTAGCCCTCCAGCACGACGTTGCTGCGGGCGAGCACCTCCCCCTCGGGCGAGACCGCGAGCCGCACGCCGAGCGCGGGCATGCCGGCGCGCGAGAGCCGGCGGGCGCGCTCCTCGGCCGGCAGGGCGTCCTCCTCGGCGCGCTGGCGGTTGACGGTGAGCAGCGGCGACGTCTCGGTCAGGCCGTAGATCTGCAGGAACTCCCAGCCGAGCTCCTCGGAGATCCGCGCGATCGTGCGGCTGGGCGGCGGCGCCCCCGCGCAGATGACGCGGGTCGTGCCGCGGCCGGGCACCTCGCCCTCCCAGGCGGCGGCCGCCTCGAGCACCGAGGCGACGACCGCCGGCGCCGCGCACAGCACCGTGACGCCGTGCTGCTCCACCCGCCGCAGGACCTCGGCGCCGTCGACCTTGCGCAGCACGACCTGCGGCACGCCGAGGCCGGTCATCGCGAACGGCATCCCCCAGCCGTTCGCGTGGAACATCGGGAGCGTGTGCAGGTAGACGTCGCGGTCGCTCACCCCGGCGTGCAGGGCGAAGGTCGTCGCGTTGACCCACAGGCTGCGGTGCGTGAGCTGCACGCCCTTGGGCCGCGCGGTCGTGCCGCTCGTGTAGTTGATGGTCGCGGTGTCGTCCTCGCTCGGGTCGTCCCACGGCGCGGGCGGCACGCCGGGGCGCAGCAGCGCCTCGTACTCCGGCCCGAGCACGAGCCGGTGCGGCGCGGTGACGTCGGCGAGGGCCTGGTCGAGCTCCGGGTCGACGAGCAGCACGCTCGCCCCGGAGTGCTCGACGATGTACGCCACCTCGTCGCGGCTCAGCCGGAAGTTGACCGGCACGAGCACCCGGCCCCAGCAGGTCACGCCGAAGAAGAGCTCCAGCAGGCGGGCGCTGTTGTGGCTGACGACGGCGACCCGCTCGCCGCGCCCGACCCCCAGGGCGTCGAGCCCCGCGGCGACCGCCGCGGCGCGCTCGGCCAGCCCGCCGTACGTCACCTGCCCGAGGCCGCCGTGCTGCGCCTCCCCCGGCTCGTCGACCACGCCGGTGCGCAGCGGGTAGACCGCCGCGGCGCGGTCGAGGAAGTCGGTCGTCAGCAGCGGGACCCTCATGCGCGCGACCCTACGACGCGCCTGTGCCGCGGATCACCCCTGCGGGCCGTCCAGCGCGGCGAGGCAGAGCAGCGGCTCGGCGGTGGCGCCGTCGAGGCCGTCGACCTCCTGCCAGAGGTCGGCCCACGCGTTCTCGTGCGGGTCGAGCGCCCGCCGCAGCGCCGCCGCGGCCGAGGCGCGGAGCGGCACCAGCTCCGCGGGCGGCAGCGGCACCTCCGGCCCGTACGCGGTCGCGCCCTCCAGCGCGCCGGCCGTGCCGGGCGCGACGGCGTCGGCCACCAGCGCGGCCGCCGCCAGGCCGGTGCACACGACGTCCGCGTCGAGGTGCGACGGCGAGGACAGCGCGTCCAGCGCCTCCTGCACCCGGCTCGCGCGCTCGCCGGCCTCGGCGTCGTCGAGGTCGCCGGCGAAGTCCGCCGCGGTGTCGTTCTCCCAGATGCCGCTGCCCCACGCGCCCATGAAGCCCCTCCGCCCGCGTCCGCCGTGTGCCCGGACCCTAGGGCGTCCGGCGTGCGCCGTGCCGCGACACTGTCCGGGTGACGTCCCTGGTCGACCAGCTCGCCGACGTGCCGCAGCGGCGCGCGGCGCTGCGCCGCATGAAGTCGCTGGCGCTGGCCCTGCTGCTGTCGGCCGTCGTCGTCTACGCGCTGACCCACCTGGCCGAGGACGGCGAGCGCGGCTGGGTCGGCTTCGTGCGCGCCGCC
>CANKBT010000088.1 GCA_947479995.1 Frankiaceae bacterium
CTGCGGCAGAGCCTCACGGCGTGCAAGGGCTGGCAGCGGCGCGGCGGCCACGTCGGCGTCGCGGTCAACGTCAGCGCCGACACCGTGCTCGACGCGTCCTTCGTCACCGACGTGGCCGAGGTGCTGACGTCGGTCGACGTCGACCCGGGCCTGCTCACGCTCGAGCTCACCGAGGGCGTCGTCGTCGAGGACCCGCACCTCGCCGCCGAGCGCATGAACGAGCTGCGCCGGCTGGGCGTGCGGCTCTCGATCGACGACTTCGGCACCGGCTACTCGTCGCTGACCTACCTCAAGGGCCTGCCGATCGACGAGGTCAAGATCGACAAGGGCTTCGTGGCCGGGCTGGTCGACGACGCCGGCGACCAGGCGGTCGTGCGCGCCGTCGTCGACATCGCCCACACGCTGGGCATGCGGGTCGTGGCCGAGGGCGTCGAGCAGGAGGACCAGCAGCAGCTGCTCCGCCGCCTCGGCGTCGACGAGGTGCAGGGCTACCTCTACGCGCGCCCGATGCCGGCGCTCGGCATGGCCGCCTGGATCCGCCGCCACGAGGCCGTCGTCCCGGGCTGAGGCACGCCCACCGCCTCCCCCCGCTGCTGGAGGAGCCGGACGTCGGAGGGGCCGGACGTCGAAGGGGCTGGACCAACCACCGTCGTGCGGTGGCTCGTCCAGCCCCTGGGTCGTCGCTCGTCGTGAGCGCGCCCGTCCTGCGTCGTGGCCCGGCCCTCGTCGTGGCCTGCCCTGCGTCCTCTAGCCCCAGTTCGCGCCGCGCACGTCCTGCTCCCTCTGCTCGTCGGTGCCTGCCTGCCGGTGGTGCTCGCCTAGCCCCAGTTCGCGCCGCGCACGTCCTGCTCCCCCTGCTCGTCGGTGCCTGCCGGTGGTGCTCGCCTAGCCCCAGTTCGCGCCGCGCACGTCCTGCTCCCTCTGCTCGTCGTGCCGTGTCCTGACGTGCCGTCCGGCCTAGCCCCAGTTCGCGCCGCGCATGTCCCCTCCTCGTGCCGTGCCGCCGTGTCCGTGCCCCGTGGTGCACTGCCGTCTAGCCCCAGTTGGCGCCGCGCATCGCTGCTCACCTCGCATCCGGTGCAGTGAGACCTTCGCCCGATCGGGCTATCAAGCGGGAGAGTAGGGGTATGCCCGTGCGCCGCGCTAGTGCACATGAGGGCCGCAAACGGGCATAGCCGGACGTCCCGGTCGCGACTTTCACCCGGTCGGCCCTCAAGTCATGCGCGCGGCCGGCCGAAGGGTGGTGCCCCCTTGCGCGGGGGCCGAGCGACGGGTCCGCGCTGAGCCGGGTGCGCGCCGCGCCGCGGGCCCGCGGCGCGGACGGCGGAGGCGGTCAGCCGGACAGGTCGGTGAGCGCGCGGGCGCGCTGCAGGACGGCGTCGAGCATGGGCTCGGTGAGCCGTCCCGTGAAGGTGTTCTGCTGGCTGACGTGGTAGCAGCCGAGCAGCACCGGCCCCTCGGGCAGCGCCACCTCGACGCCGTGGCCGAACGCCGGCTGCCGGTCGGGCAGGGCGACGCCGGCGGCGGCGAGGGCCGGCCACAGCGCCGTCCAGCCGAAGCCGCCGAGCACGACGACCACCCGCACGGTGGGCAGCACGAAGCGGAGCTCGGCCTCGAGCCACGGGGCGCAGGTGCGGCGCTCCTCGGGAGTCGGCTTGTTGGCCGGCGGCGCGCACCGCACGCCGGCCGTGATGCGGGTGGCGTGCAGCGCGAGGCCGTCGCCCGCGGCGACCGACGTCGGCTGGCTGGCGAGCCCCGCCCGGTGCAGCGCGGCGTAGAGCCAGTCGCCGCTGCGGTCGCCGGTGAACACCCGCCCCGTGCGGTTGGCCCCGTGGGCGGCCGGCGCGAGGCCCATGACGAGCACGCGCGGCCGCTCGACGCCGAAGCCGCTGACCGGGCGGCCCCAGTACTGCTCGCCGGCGTACGCCGCGCGCTTGACCTCGGCGACCTCCTCGCGCCAGTCGACCAGCCGCGAGCAGGCCCGGCAGACGGTCGAGCGGCCGTCGAGGTGGGCCAGCGTCGGCGCGCTGGCGGCGAGCCGCACGACGTCGGCGGCGTCGTGCGCGACCGGCGTGGTGCGCCCGGCGCGGTCCTGCGGGTGGCCGGAGCCGGGGGCGACGACCACGTCAGGCGCCGGCGGCCGCGCTCCAGGCGATGCCGTCGAGGATGTCGGCCTCGCTCACGAGCACCTCGTCGACCCCGAGCCGGTCGACGAGCGCGCGGAGCACGAGCGCCCCGCCGCCGATGACGTCGACGCGGCCCGGGTGCATCACGGGCAGGGCAACCCGCTCGGCGCGGGTCATGGCCAGCAGGCGGTCGGCGACCTCCCGGACGGCGCCCGCGCTGATGCGCGCCAGGTGCGTGCGGTCGGCGTCGTACGCGGGCAGGTCGAGCGCGACGGCGGCCACGGTGGTCACCGAGCCGGCGAGCCCGACGACGGTGCGGGCGCGGGCGGCCGGCACGACGGCGAGCGCGCGCGTCAGGGCCGCCTCGACGTCGGCGCGGGCCGCGGCCACCTCCTCCGCGGTCGGCGGGTCGCCGGCCAGGTGGCGCTCGGTGAGGCGCACGCAGCCGACGTCGACCGACAGCGACGCCTCGACGCCGGTCTGGCCGAGCACCAGCTCGGTGCTGCCGCCGCCGATGTCGACGACCAGCCAGGGGCCGTCGGCCGGGTCGAGGCCGCGCGTCGCCCCGTCGAAGGACAGCGCCGCCTCCTCCGCGCCGGTGATGACCTCGGGCGCCACGCCGAGCACCTCCTGCACGAGGGCGGTGAGCTCGTCGCGGTTGCGCGCGTCGCGGGTGGCGCTCGTCGCCACCATCCGCGTGCGCTCCACGCCGTGCGACGCGGCCGTCGCGGCGTAGTCGACGAGGGCCGCGCGCAGGCGCTCGAGGGCGGCGGGGGCCAGCTCGCCGGTGCGGTCGACGCCCTCGCCGAGGCGCACGACCCGCATCTCGCGGTGCAGGTCGGCCTTGACCGCGCCGTCGACGTCGGCGACGAGCAGGCGCACGGAGTTGGTGCCGCAGTCGACGGCCGCGACCCGGGTCACCGGCGGGTCCGCTTGTCGACGACGGCCCCGGGGTCGTCCGGGTCGACGCACGGGCCGCGCGACGACCAGTCGGGCAGCGCGGCGAGCGCCTCGTCGCCGAAGGGGTTGACGCCGTCGCCGACCGCGAGGCTGTGCGCGACGAGGACGTGCAGGCACTTGACCCGCACCGGCATGCCCCCCTGCGCGGGCACGCCCTCGAGCACCTCGTGGGCGTCGCGGCGGGCGACGTAGTCGGCGGCGGCCGCCTCGTAGCGGGCCCGCAGGTCGGGGTCGGCGGCCAGCCGGTCGGTCATCTCGCGCATGACGCCCTCGCTCTCGAGGGTGCCGATGGCCGACGCCGCGCGCGGGCAGGTCAGGTAGTAGAGCGTCGGGAACGGCGCGCCGTCGGGCAGCCGCGGCGAGGTCTCGACGACGTCCGGCAGGCCGCAGCCGCAGCGGTGCGCGACGGCGCGGATCGCCCGCGGCTCGCGGCCGAGCTGCAGCGCGACGGCGCGGCGGTCGCGGGGGTCGAGCGCGTCGTCCGGGGTGCTCACGGGCCGTCGGCGGCCGGCGCGGCCGGCTCGACGGGCACGAGCGGCACGGCCGGGGCGGGCGCCGGGTCGGCCGGCGGGGCCTCGACGGGCTCGGGGCGGTCGGCCGCCTCGGCGCTGCCCCAGACCTGCGCGTACCAGGGCGCGTCGGCGCCGGGCGCCCGCTCGCCGGAGCCCTGCGCAGGGGCGGCGGCGCCCTCCTCGGGCGAGAGCACGACGTAGGCCGTCTCGCCGGGCTTGACGAAGTGCAGGCGCTCGCGCGCCAGGCCGGCGACGTGCGCCGGGTCGTCGAGCAGCCGCAGCTCCTGCTCCAGAGCGGCGACGCGCTGCTCGGCGGCCTCCTTGCGCTGCTGCTGCTCGGCGATGTCGCCGCGCTGGGCCAGCAGCTCGCGCAGGGGCAGCGCCGCGCTCACGACGAGGGCGCAGAGCACCAGGCCGAGCACGGCCGCGCGGGTGGTGAGGCCGGCCGAGCGCGGGGCGCCGGGTCCGCCGCGCGCGGGGTCCGCCGCGGCGCTGCTGGCCGTCCGGCTGCTGGCCGCCTTGCGGCTCGTCGGCCGCGACGCCGCCGGGCGGCGCCCGGCGGGACGGGACGACGCGGGCATGCCCTCGACCCTAGCCGCGCGGGGGCCGCCCGCCCGACAGGCGCGCCCCGTCAGACGGTGCCGGCGCCCGGGCGGAAGCGCGGGAAGGCGGTGGCGCCGGCGTAGCGGGCGGCGTCGTCGAGCTCCTCCTCGATGCGCAGCAGCTGGTTGTACTTGGCCACGCGCTCGCTGCGCGCCGGGGCACCGGTCTTGATCTGGCCGCAGTCGACGGCCACGGCCAGGTCGGCGATGGTCGTGTCCTCGGTCTCGCCGGAGCGGTGGCTCATCATGCAGCGGTAGCCGCTGCGGTGCGCCAGGTGCACGGCGTCGAGGGTCTCGGTCAGCGTGCCGATCTGGTTGACCTTGACGAGCAGCGCGTTGGCGCAGCCGCGGGCGATGCCGTCGGCGAGGCGCACCGGGTTCGTGACGAACAGGTCGTCGCCCACGAGCTGCACCTGGTCGCCGAGCTGCGCGGTGAGCGCCTGCCAGCCGTCCCAGTCGCCCTCGTCGAGGGGGTCCTCGATGGAGACGATCGGGTAGTCGGCGACGAGCCCGGCGTAGTAGTCGGCCATCTGCTGCGCCGTGCGCTCGCTGCCCTCGAAGCGGTAGCCGCCGGCGCCGTGGAACTCGCTGGCGGCGACGTCGAGCGCGAGCGCGACGTCGCGCCCGGGGGTCAGGCCGGTCGCCGCGACGGCCTCGAGGATGAGGTCGAGGGCGTCGCGGTTGGCGGGCAGGTCGGGGGCGAACCCGCCCTCGTCGCCGACGCTCGTGGTGAGGCCGCGGGCCTTCAGCACCGCCTTGAGCGCGTGGTAGACCTCCGCGCCCCAGCGCAGCGCCTCGCTGAAGCTGGCCGCCCCGATCGGCGCGACCATGAACTCCTGCACGTCGACGTTGGTGTCGGCGTGCGCGCCGCCGTTGAGGATGTTGAGCATCGGCACGGGGAGCAGGTGCGCGTTGGGGCCGCCGACGTAGCGGAACAGCGGCAGGCCGAGCGAGTCGGCGCTCGCGCGGGCGACGGCGAGGCTGACGCCGAGCAGGGCGTTGGCGCCGAGGCGGCTCTTGTCGGGCGTGCCGTCGAGGTCGAGCAGCGCCTGGTCGACGAGCCGCTGCTCGCTGGCCTCGATGCCGACCAGCTCCGGGCCGATGGTGTCGAGCACGGCGTCGACCGCCTGGGTGACGCCCTTGCCGCCGTAGCGCGCGCCGCCGTCGCGGAGCTCGACCGCCTCGTACGCGCCGGTGCTCGCGCCGCTGGGGACCGCCGCGCGGCTGATCGTGCCGTCGTCGAGGGCGACCTCGACCTCGACGGTGGGGTTGCCGCGCGAGTCGAGGATCTCGCGGGCGCCGACGGCCTCGATGGACGGCACGGGTGCTCCTGTGGGGTCGGGAACGGGCCCAGCGAGCGTAGACGGTGGCCTCCTCCCCACTGCACAAGAGGTGTTGTGCAAGTGCTGTTGTGCGTCTAGCGTCGCCGTCGTGCCCGCTGACCCGGTGACCGACTACCGCGTGCTCGCCGCCGTCGCCCACCCGCTGCGGCGCCGGCTGCTCGACCTGCTGCGCGCCGACGGCCCGGCCACCGCGACGACCCTCGCCGCCCGCACCGGCGCCGCCGTCGGCAGCGTCAGCCACCACGCGCGGGTGCTCGCGGCGCACGGCCTCGTGCTCGAGGCGCCGGAGCTGGCCCGCGACGGGCGCGAGCGCTGGTGGCGCCTCGGCGACGCCCGCGTCTCGTGGTCGACGCGCGACTTCGCCGACGACCCGGCCGGGGCGGCCGCCTCGAGCGCCGCCGAGGAGCTCGGGCTGCGCCGGCAGCTCGAGCTGCTGGACGGCTGGCGGTCGCGCACCGCCACCGCCGACCCGGCGTGGGTCGACGCGGCGCACAGCACCGACATGTGGTTGCGCCTCACCCCCGACGAGCTCCGCACGATGAGCGCGGAGCTCGACGCGCTCCTGCAGGCGTGGCGCACCCGGGCGCTGCCGGACGACGGCGCCGAGCGCGAGGCCGTCTTCGTCTTCGCCCGGGCCTTCCCGGCCCGCCCGTGACCAGCCCCGCGCGCGACCGCGACTTCCGCCTGGTGTGGGCGGGCACGGCGGCCAGCCGCCTCGGCACGTCGGTGGCGAGCGTGGCCACGCCGCTCGTCGCCCTCACCGAGCTCGACGCCGGGCCGCTCGTCGTCACGTCGCTGACGGCGGCCACCTGGCTGCCGTGGCTGCTCGTCGGGCTGCCGGCGGGCGCGTGGGTCGACCGGCTGGCCAAGCGGCCGGTGATGGTGGTCTGCGACGTCGTGTCGGCGCTCGCCGTGCTCAGCGTGCCGCTCGCCGTGTGGGCCGGCGTGCTGACGGTGGCGCACCTGCTGCTCGCCGCCCTCGGCCTCGGCACGGCGGCGGTGCTGTTCACGACGGCGTGGACGAGCTACCTGCCCGCCGTGCTCGAGCCCGACGAGCTCGTGCCGGCCAACGCGCTGCTGCACGGCAGCGAGTCGGCCGCGCAGGTCGCCGGGCCGGGGCTCGCGGGCGCGCTCGCCGGGGCGCTCGGCGCCGCCGCCGGCCTGGTCGTGCAGGCGGCGGCGTTCGGCGCGTCGGCGCTGTGCCTGCTGCTCGTGCGCCGGCCCGAGCGCCGGCCGGCCGCGGCCGGCGAGCGCGACCTGCGGCGCGAGGTCGCCGAGGGCGTGCGCTTCGTCGCGCGCGACCCGCTGCTGCGGCGCCTGGTGCTGCACGGCGCGGTGAGCAACTTCGCGCTGACCGGCTACTCCGCCCTGCTCGTCGTCCTGCTCGTCCGCGACGTCGGGCTGGCGGAGGGCACCGTCGGCCTCGTGCTCACGCTCAGCGCGCTCGGCGGCGTCGCCGGGGCGGCTGCCGCGCAGCCGCTCGTGCGGCGCCTCGGCAGCGCCCGCACGCTGGTGCGGTGCAAGGCGGGGGCCGGGCCGTGGGCACTGCTGGTGCCGCTCACCACCGGCCCGTCGACGCTGTGGCTGCTCGTGCTGGGCAGCACCGCCGTGGTCGCGGGCGTCGTGGCCGGCAACGTCGTCTCCGGCAGCTTCCGCCAGCGCTACGTGCCGGCGGGCCTGCTGGGCCGCGTGACGACGAGCATGCAGTTCGTCAACCTCGGCACCATCCCGCTCGGCGCCCTCACCGCCGGCGTGCTGGCCACGGCGCTCGGCACGCGCACCGCCGTCTGGCTGCTCGTCGTCGCCTACGCGCTGTCCGGCCTGCTGCTGGTGCTCGGCCCGCTGCGCGGCCGCCGCGACCTGCCCGAGGCCGCGCTGGTGCGGCCCGGGCCCGGTCAGCGCGCGGCGCAGGTCTCCCCGCCCGACAGCACCGTGACGCGGCTGTCGTCGGCCTCGCCGTCGAGCAGGCCCGACAGGCCGCCGGCGACCAGCTCGACGCCGAGGCTGCCGGTCGAGACCTCGACGGCGGGCAGCGCGGCGCGCACCTCGGCCAGCGTCGACCCGAGGCCCACGCCCTCGGGCGTGCGCAGGTCGCGCCCGTCGCCGCCCTGCTCGGTCCAGCCGACGAACGTCCCGTCGTCGACGAGCACCGAGAAGCCGTCGACGGCGTAGGCGGTGCGCGGCCCCTGGCCGCACTCGACGGCGCTCGTGCGGATGCTCCCCCGCAGCTGCGGGGCGAGCACCGACTGCAGGGTGCGCTCGCTCGCCTCGCCGAACCGCAGGGGGCGGCCCTCGACGTCGAGGCCGTCCGGGCGCAGCACCACCGCCGAGGCGGGCACCGCCGGGGTCGCGAACGCGGTCGGCGGGGGCGTGGCGCTGGGCGGCGGCGAGGGCGCGGCGGTCGTCGGCCGGGGCGTCGCGGCCGCGCGCGGCGCGGGGTCGTCGCCGCCGCACCCGGCGGCGAGACCGGCGAGCAGGGCCAGGGCGGCGAGGCGGCGCGTCACGCGCCGCATCGTGCCAGTCGTGCCGGTCCCGCCGGGGCGGTGCGGGCGGTGCGGGCGGTGCGGGCGGTGCGGGCGGTCAGCCGGCGGGCCAGCGCGCCTCCCACCCCTGCGCGTCGAGGTCGGCCGGGTCACCGCCGGCGTCGCGCACGGCGCGCTCGGTGGCGGCGAGCGCGTCCCCGTAGCCCCGCGCCGTGGTGCGCAGCGCGACCTCCGGGTCGACGCCCTCGGCCCGGCAGCGCCGCACCAGCTCCCACAGCTCGCCGCCCGGGCCGTCGTACGCGGGGACGGGCGCGCCCAGCCGCTCCGCGCGGCGCTGGAGCTTCGCGGCCAGGGAGAGCGCGGGCTGCCCGAGCGGCACGCCGTCGGTGACCGACGTGCGCCCCTTCTCGGCGGCCTTGAGCGCCTCCCAGGTGCCCTCGAGGTCGTCGGCGCTCGCGCCGGCGAAGACGTGCGGGTGGCGGCGGACGAGCTTGTCGACGAGGTCGCCCGCCACGTCGTCGATCGACCAGGCCGCGTCGGCCTCCTCGGCCAGCCGCGCGTGGAAGGCGATCTGCAGCAGCAGGTCGCCGAGCTCCTCGCGCAGGGCGACCGGGTCGTCGTCCTCGAGCGCCTCGTACGCTTCGTACGCCTCCTCGAGCAGGTACGGCATGAGCGACCGGTGGGTCTGCGCGGCGTCCCACGGGCAGCCGCCCGGGCTGCGCAGCCGGTCCATCACGGCGACGACGTCGAGCAGCCGGGCGCCGCGGCCGGTCACGACCTCGACGCCCTCCACGCCGGCGAGCGCCTCCTGCACGGCGCGCAGGCGGTCGGGGTCGCCGCCCGCGACGACGACGCGCGTGGCCGTCACTGCGGGATCTGGAGCGGGTCCTCGCTGGTCGCCGGCTCCGCGCCCGCCTCGCGGCTGAGCTCGCGGTCGTCCTCGGCGACGACGTCGAGCGCGTCGACGTCCCAGCGGCCGAAGCGCGGGTTGACCGTGATGTCGAGGTCGTCGGCCGCGTCGCGCACCGCCGCCTCGACGGCGGCCTGGCGCTCCGGGCCGACCAGCTCGGCCCGCAGGTCGGGCGCCGCCTGCTCGAAGGTCGTCGTCTGCCGCTCGAGCACGCGCACGACGGCGGCGCCCTGCGGCACCTCCGTCACCAGCGTGCTGCCGACGGCGGCGCCGAACGCCGCCTCGGCGAGCTGCGGCTGGCCGGCCTCGACGAACGTCGACCGCGGCTGCAGCCCGAGGTCGCCGCCCTGCGCCGCCGACGCCTGGTCGCTCGACCGCTCGGTCGCCAGCGCGGCGAAGCCCGCCTCGTCGAGCCCCTGGGCCTGCGGCAGCAGGGCCTGGGCCTCGGCCAGCGTCGGCTGCACCAGCACGGCGATGCGCACCTGGTCGAAGTCGTCGGCCTGCGCGTCGTACGCCGCCCGCACGTCGGCGTCGCTGACCTGGTCGTCGGGCACGAGCGCCTGCCCGAGCGCCTCGCTGAGCGCGCGGTTGCGGGCGATGCCGCGCACCCGCTCCTCGGACAGCCCGGCCGCGGCGGCCTGGGCCGCCAGCTCCTCCGGCCCGCCGGTGGCCTCGACGAGCCCGGCGTACTGCGCGTCGACGGCGCCCTGGTCGAGCTCGACGCCGGCGCGGCGCGCGGCCTCCTCGACCACCTCGACGGTGATGAACTCGGTGAGCACGCTGCGCTGGAACGACGCGACGTCGGCGGTGACCTCCTGGCCGACGCCCGGCGTCGACAGCGCGTCGTCGACGACCTCGGCGAGCCGGTCGGTGGTGAGGCGCTCGTCGCCGACCAGCGCCGCCGCGCCGGCGCGCACGCCGTCGCTCCCGCCGCAGCCGGACAGCGCGAGGGCGAGCAGGGCGGTGGCCGCGGTGGTGCGGGCGGCGCGGGTGCGGGTCGTGCGCTTCACGTGCGTGAGGTCCTCTCGACGGGCGGGCGGGGCGATGGTCCCACGGGCGGGCGGTCGCTCAGCGGCGCGCGGGGGCGGCGCCGGCCGACGCGGCGCCGGCGGCCGCGGCCACCTGGTCGCCGAGGACGGCGTCGAGCAGGGCGGCCGCCCACTCCAGCAGCGCCGTGTCGCGCAGCGGCGCCCCGCCGAGGCGCCCGGTGGTCGGCATCGGCACGAGCACCGTGTCGAGCGTCGCCTTGACGACCGACCGCGGGTAGAGGCGCTGCAGCCGCATGGTCTGCGACTCGCGCAGGGGCATCGGCGCGAACCGCACCTGCTTGCCCTGCAGCGCCACCTCGGTGAGGCCGTAGCGCCGGGCGACGACGCGGAAGCGCGCGACGGCGAGCAGGTTCTCGACCGGCTTCGGCAGCGCGCCGTAGCGGTCGAGCAGCTCCTCGCGGACGGCGTCGACCGCGGCGTCGTCGGAGGCCGCGGCGAGCCGGCGGTAGGCCTCCAGCCGCAGCCGCTCCCCC
>CANKBT010000089.1 GCA_947479995.1 Frankiaceae bacterium
ACCAGGCGCAGGGGCAGACGCCACGGCGGGCTCGTCCCGTGCGTCTGCTCCACCGCGGGGCTGCGGTGCCGGACGTCTGCCGTACGCGGGGAAGGGCACCTAGGCGCAGGGGCAGACGCAGGGGACGGCTCGCCCCGCGTCCGGTCCACGGCGGGGTGGGGCCCTGGCAGGCACGACGTCTGCCGTTTGGGGAGAAGGGCGTCTAGGCGCAGGGGCAGACGCAAGGGGACTGGTCACCCGCGTCCGGTCTGCGGCGGGCTAGGGCCCTACCGGGCAATACGTCTGCCGTACGCGGGAAAGGGCGTCTAGGCTCAGGGGCAGACGCAAGCGACCGCTCGCCCTGGGCGGCCCTCCCGCGGCAAGACGTCTGCCGTACGCGGGGAAGGCCGTCTACGCACACCGGCAGACGCAAGCGACCGCTCGCTCAGGGCGGCCCTCCCGCGGCAGGACGTCTGCCGTACGCGGGGAAGGCCTTCTCCGCACAAGGGCAGACGCAAGCGCGAAGGCCCCGGCAGGCGCCGGCAAGCCCCCGGCAAGCCCCCGGCGCCCTCTACGCGCAGTCGGCGCAGGTGCCGAACACCTCGAGGGTGTGCTGCACGTCGGTGAAGCCGTGCTCGGCGGCGACCTGCGAGGTCCAGCGCTCGACGGCGGGGCCCTCGATCTCGACGCTGCGGCCGCACGCCCGGCAGACCAGGTGGTGGTGGTGCGCGGGGCTGGCGCAGCGGCGGTAGACGGCCTCGCCGTCCTCGTGGCGCAGCACGTCGACCTCGCCGGCGTCGGCGAGCGCCTGCACGTGGCGGTAGACGGTCGTCAGCCCGACGGAGGCGCCCTCGCGGCGCAGCAGCTCGTGCAGCTCCTGCGCGCTGCGGAAGCCGTCGACGCGCGACAGCAGGTCGGCGACGGCGGTGCGCTGCCGCGTCGTGCGCGGGGCGGGGCTCACACCGGCTCCAGGTCGCGGGCGGGCCGGCGCCGGCGCAGCAGCGACGCGACGAGCGCGGCGACGGCGAAGGCGCCGAGGGCGACGAGCACGATGAGCGCGCCGGGCGCGGTGTCGGCGTAGTACGAGCCGGCGACGCCGGTGACGGCCGACCCGACGCCGACCGCGAGGGCGAGCAGCACCGTGGCGCGGAAGCCGCGCACCAGCTGCTGCGCGGCGGCGACCGGCACGACCATGAGCGCGCTGACGAGCAGCAGCCCGACGACCCGCATGGCCACGGTGACCGTCACCGCCGCGAGCACGGCGAGCAGCAGGTTGAGCGTGCGCACCGGCAGCCCCGACACCCGGGCGTGCTCCTCGTCGTGGCAGACGGCGAACATCTCGCGGCCGACGGCGAGCAGCGTGAGCAGCAGGCCGCCGGACAGCACGCTGATGACCACGACGTCGCCGGACGACACCGAGGTGAGCGAGCCGAACAGGTACGACAGCAGGTTGGCGTTGCTGCCGCCGGGCGACAGGCCGATGAGCAGCACGCCGCCGGCGATGCCCCCGTAGAACAGCAGCGCGAGCGCGACGTCGCCGCTCGTGCGGCCGCGCTCGCGCACGAGCTCGATGGCGACGGCCCCGAGCGCGGCGACGACGACGGCGGTGAGCACCGGCGCGGTGCCGAGCAGGAAGCCGAGGGCGACGCCGGTGAGCGCGACGTGGCCGATGCCGTCGCCCATGAGCGCCATGCGCTTCTGCACGAGGAAGACGCCCACGGCCGGTGCGGCGAGGCCGACGAGCAGCGCGGCGAGCAGGGCCCGGCGCATGAAGTCGTAGTCGAGCAGGTCCACTACGACAGCCCCCACGCCGCGCGCGCCTCGACCTGGTGGACGGGGTGCGCGTGGTCGGGGTCGTGCAGGTGCAGGTGGTCGGCGTCCGGCGGCGGACCGTCGTGCAGCACGCGGCCGTGCGCCATGACGACGGCGCGCCGCAGCAGCGGGGCGACCGGGCCGAGCTCGTGGGCGACGAGCAGCACGGTGACCGAGCGGGCGACCAGCTCGGCGAGCGCGGTGGCGAGCGCCTGCTGGTTGTCGGCGTCGACGCCCGAGGTCGGCTCGTCGAGCACGAGCAGCTCCGGCTCGCTGGCGAGCGCGCGGGCGATGAGCACCCGCTGCTGCTGGCCGCCGGAGAGCGTGCCGACGCTGTCGCGGCTGCGCTCGGCCAGGCCGACGGTGGCGAGGGCGGCGTCGACGGCCCGGCGGTCGGCGGCGCTCGCGGGCCGCAGCCGGCGCTGGCGGGCGAGCCGGCCGGAGGCGACGACCTCGCGCACGGTGGCGGGCACGCCGCTGGCGGCCGTGACGCGCTGGGGCACGTAGCCCACGCGCTCCCACGACCTGAACCGGGCGAGCGGCGTGCCGAACAGCTCGACCGCGCCGCTCGTGCGCGGCACGAGCCCGAGCAGGCTGCGCACGAGGGTGCTCTTGCCCGAGCCGTTGGCGCCGAGCACGGCGACCACCTCGCCGGTGCCGACCTGCAGGTCGACGCCGGTGAGCGCCGGGCGCCCGTCGTACGCGACGGAGACGCCGGTCAGCGAGACCGCCGGGCTGCTCATGCCGTCGAGCATCCCAGGGCCGCCGTGAGGGCGGCGAGGTTGGCCCGCATCGCGGTGAAGTAGTCGCCCTCCTCGGGCGCGCCCTCGAGCGGGCTGAGCTCGACGGCGGTCGCGCCCACCTCGTCGGCGAGCGAGCGCGCGACGTCCGGGCTGACGAGCTCCTCGAAGAAGACGGTCGTCACGCCGTTGGCCCGCGCGTAGTCGGCGACCTCGGCGAGCCGGCCGGAGGAGGCCTCGGCGTCGGGGGTGAGGCCGGTGATCGCGACCTGCTCGAGGTCGTACGCGCGGGCGAGGTAGCCGAAGGCGTTGTGGCTGGTGACCAGCTGGCGGCGGTCGCAGTCGGCGAGGGCCGCGCGGTACTCCGCGTCGAGCGCCTCGAGCTCGCCGCGCAGCGCCCCGGCCGCCTGCATGAACTCCTGCGCCCGGTCGGCGTCGAGCTCGCCGAGGCGGGCGGCGACGGCGTCGGCCAGGTCGGCGTAGCGCAGCGGGTCGAGCCAGACGTGCGGGTCCTCGCCCTCCTCGTCCTCGGCGAGCTCGCCCTCCTCCAGCGGCACGAAGCCGGGCTCGAGCGGTGTCACCGCGCCGAGGTCGAGCGCCGCCTCGGACGCCTGCTGGTCGACGGCGTCGTCGACCGCGGGCTGGAAGCCGGCGAGGTACAGCACGAGGTCGTCCTCGGAGAGCCCGGCGACCTGCTGCGGCGTGAGCTCGAGGTCGTGCGGCTCGACGCCCGGCGACGTCAGGCCCGTGACGGCGACGCCCTCGCCGCCGACCCGCTCGGCGAGGTACTGCAGGGGGTAGAAGGCGGCGGCCACCTCGACGCGCCCGCCCGCAGCCCCCGCGCCGTCGCTCCCGCTGTCGCCGCCGCACGCGGTGAGCGCGAGGGCGAGGCAGGGGGCGAGCAGGGCGGCGCGGCGTCGGGTCATGGCGCACACGCAAGCAGCAACTGACAACCGTTGTCAAAACCAGGTCGACCGCCGGCGGGGCGCGACGGGTCGCGTGGCAGCCTGTCCGCGTGACCGCCTCGATCGACCCCGAACGCACCCCCGACGCCCCGCCCGCCGCCGAGCCGCACCCCGCCGGCCGCCCCGCGCAGAAGCAGCGCGGCCCGGTGACGCTGCGCCGCGACCAGGTGCAGACCAGCACCACGGACCAGCGCCTGCTGGACACCCGCGGCCCGTCCGACTGGGTGCACACCGACCCGTGGCGCGTGCTGCGCATCCAGAGCGAGTTCGTCGAGGGCTTCGGCCTCCTGGCCGAGCTGCCGCGCGCGGTCTGCGTCTTCGGCTCGGCGCGCACGAAGCAGGACGCCCCCGAGTACGCGCAGGCGCGCACCCTCGGGCGGGCGCTCGCCGACGCCGGCTGGGCCGTCATCACCGGCGGCGGCCCCGGCATCATGGAGGCCGCGAACCGCGGCTGCTCCGACGCCGGCGGGCTGTCGGTCGGCCTCGGCATCGAGCTGCCGTTCGAGCAGGGCCTCAACGAGTGGGTCGACCTCGGGCTCAACTTCCGCTACTTCTTCGCGCGCAAGACGATGTTCGTGAAGTACGCGCAGGCCTTCGTCATCCTGCCCGGCGGCTTCGGCACCATGGACGAGCTGTTCGAGGCGCTCACGCTGGTGCAGACGCAGAAGGTCAACCAGTTCCCGGTCGTGCTCGTGGGCACGGCCTACTGGGGCGGGCTGGTCGACTGGCTGCGCAGCACGATGCTCGCCGAGGGCTACATCAGCCCGCGCGACGTCGACGCGCTGCTGCACGTCACCGACGACGTCGACGAGGTCGTGCGCCTGGTCACCGAGGCCGAGGGCCGCCGCCTGGAGCACCTGCCGGTGGCCGAGGAGACGCCCTAGCCGTGGCCGCGGTCTGCGTCTACTGCGCCTCCAGCCGGCGCATCGCCAGCGCGTACGTCGAGCTCGCCGCCGAGGTCGGCACCCGCCTCGCCGCGCGCGGGCACGACCTGGTCACCGGCGGCGGCGAGCTGTCGATGATGGGCGCCGTGGCGCGGGCCGCCCGCGCCGGCGGCGCGCGCACGACCGGCGTCATCCCGCGGGCGCTGCTCGACCTCGAGGTCGGCGACCGCGGCAGCGACGAGCTGCTCGTCGTCGACGACATGCGCCAGCGCAAGGGCCTCATGGACGCGCGCTCGGACGCCTTCCTCGCCCTGCCCGGCGGCCTCGGCACGCTCGAGGAGCTGCTCGAGGTCTGGGTGGCCCGCTCGCTCGGCATGCACGACAAGCCGGTCGTCGTGCTCGACGTCGACGACCTCTACGCGCCCCTGCGCGCGCAGGTCGACCTCCTCGTCGACCGCGGCTTCGTCCGCCCGCAGGGCGTCGCCGCGCTGCAGTGGGCGCGGTCGGTGGACGAGGCGCTCGACCTCGTCGAGGCGGGGCTGGCCGCGCCGGTGCACCTGGTGCCGGCGCTGGACGAGGTCGCCGAGGGCGAGCCCTAGGCGCGGTGCCCCCGAGTTCACCCGCCTGCCACCTGCGCGTCGGCTGCGGTCGACCTCTCGCCACGAGGGTCTCGGGCGACGCACCGCCCGCACCGACCTGGAGGACCCGCATGCCCCTGTCCCGACGCGACCTGCTGACCCGCGGCGGCGCCGCCGGCCTCGGCATCGTGCTCGCCGGCTCGACCGACGTCGTCTTCGGCCGCACCGCCGGCGCCGCGCCCGTCAACCCCGCCAGCCGCGGCGCGCAGCTGGTGCCGGACCCGAAGGGCGTCCTCGACCTGCCCCGCGGCTTCCGCTACACGGTGCTGTCGGAGGCCGGCCAGCCGCTCAAGAGCGGCGGCGGCGCCGTGCCCGGCAAGCACGACGGCATGTCGACGTTCCGCCGCGGCACCGACACCTTCCTCGTGCGCAACCACGAGCAGGGCAGCGACGCGGAGTTCCCCGTCGTCGCGCCGGCGTCGCACACGTACGACCCGAGCGCCAAGGGCGGCTGCAGCACGCTGCAGGTCGACGCGAAGGGCCAGCTGGTCGCCGAGCGCGTCAGCCTGGGCGGCACGGCGGTCAACTGCGCCGGCGGCCCGACGCCGTGGGGCACCTGGCTGACCTGCGAGGAGACCGAGACGAACTCGGCGCTCAAGACGCACGGCTGGGTCTTCGAGGTCGACCCGCTCGACGAGGACCGCAACGCCGAGCCGACCCCGCTCACCGGGCTCGGCCGCTACCCGCACGAGGCCGTCGCCGTCGACCCCGTGACCGGCTACCTCTACCTCACCGAGGACGCCTCCGGCCCGCTCGGCCTGTTCTACCGCTTCCGCCCGAACAGCCCGCTCGGCGGCTACGGCAGCCTGCGCGACGGCGGCACGCTCGAGGCGATGTGGGTGCCCGGCCTGGCCAGCGACGACCTGTCGTCCGTCGTCGAGCCCGGCACCGTCTTCGGCGACGTGCAGTGGGTGCCGGTGCCGGACCCGCTCGCCACGACGGTGAGCACGCGCAAGCAGTTCCGCTACGCGGCGAACCCGACCGGCCAGCGCATCACCCGCAGCCGCAAGCTCGAGGGCTGCTGGTTCGGCTCCGACGAGGTCTACTTCGTCGCGTCGTACGCCCGCGCCGAGTCGGCCGGCCGCCACGAGGGCCAGGTGTGGCGCTACGACCCGCGGGCGGGCACCGTCGAGCTGTACCTCCGCTTCGAGCCGGGCGGCCGCTTCGACGGCCCCGACAACATCACCGTCAGCCCGTACGGCGGCGGCGTGATCCTCGCCGAGGACGGCGACGGCGAGCAGTACCTCATCGCCGCCGGGCCCGACAAGGGGCAGCAGCCGGTCGCGTTCGCGCGCAACGCGCTCAACGACAGCGAGTTCGCGGGCGTCACCTACGACGAGCGCATCAAGACGCTGTTCGCCAACATCCAGACGCCGGGCCTCACGCTCGCGATCACCGGCCCGTTCGAGCGCTACCTGTCGCCCTACTTCCGCCCCTAGGCGCGCCCCTGGGCGGCGTCACGTCCAGTACAGGACCCGGCACTCCGGCAGCCGGGAGGCGAGCTCCGCGGTGAACCAGCCGCGGAGCTCGCCCATGACGTCCTTCGGGTAGACGTGCTTGACCGCGCCGAACTTGCCGCGCTTGGTCGTGCGCTGCTCCTCGTCCATCTCGAGCTGCGTGCGCGGGTACCACCCGAGCAGCACCTCCTTGCTCCCCGGCGTGAAGCGGTGGGTGATGAGCTCGGCGGTGAGGTCGACGTCGGGGACGCCGTCGAGGGCGGCCACGACGCCGTCCAGCAGTGCGCCGTACTCCTCCCGCCAGTCGGCGACCGGCATGATCGGCGCGATCGTCAGGCCCACCGGGTAGCCGGCGAGCGCGAGCCGGCGCAGCGCCGACAGGCGGTCCTCCAGGCGGCTCGTGCCGCCCTCGAAGCGGCGCGTCACGGCCGGCGCGTTGACCGACAGGCGCACGCGCGTGCGGCCGGCGTGCGGCAGGTCGAGCAGCGTCGCGACGTCGTCGTACTTGGTGGTGAAGCGCAGCTGCACGTCGGCCTCCCACGCGCCGAAGTGCTCGACCGCGCGCGACCAGCTGCCGGTCAGGTGCTCGAGCGCCAGCGGGTCGGTGTAGCAGGACGCCTCGAAGGTCGTGCCCTCCTCGGGGCGGCGCTTCGCGGTGCCCTGGCCGACGTACGGCGCGAGGCCGGCGAGCACGTCGTCGAGGTCGGCGTAGACGCGGGTCACGGGCGGGCCGGACAGCGAGCCGGCGAGGTAGCAGTACTGGCAGTGCGCGGGGCAGCCCTCGGCGAGGTCGACCCGCCAGTCCGCGCTCGGCGCGATCGGCTGCAGCTGCCGGCGGCTCGGCGGGCTCACGACGAGCGCCATCGTCGACTTCGCCCGCGCGTACGTCTGCCGGTCGGTCTCGCCGCGCACGCCGGTGAGGCGGTTGCTGCGCAGGCGCTCGACCTCGATGCCGAGCGCCTCGACGCGGGCCACCACCCGCTGGCCGTGCGCGTGGTCGAGCGCGGCGGGCGTGGCGACGACGCGCTTGGGCGTCCACCGGTGCGCCGGGCGCGGCGGGGGAGCGAGGTCGGCGAGGTCGCCGGTCGGCACCTGCTCGCCGCTCGCGCTGTGCGGGGCGTCGGGGTCGTCGAGGGCGAGGGGCAGGCCGAGGTCGACGGGGGCGGAGAGGTGGGGGTGCACGACAGCGGTGTGCCCGCTGGTGCCCGGGCCACCGTGGCAGGCTCGACCCGTGCTGGTCACGCTGCTCGGGGTGCTGGGCGCCCTCGCCGTCCTGGGGGTGGCGGCGGTCGTCGCGACCCGCGACGGCGGCGAGCTGGCACCGGCGCCGCCCGACCGCCCCGACCTGCTGCTGCCCGACGGCCCGCTCGGCGCGGCCGACCTCGAGGCCGTGCGCTTCGGCATGGTGCTGCGCGGCTACCGCATGGCCGAGGTCGACGCGGTGCTCGACCGGGCGGGCGACGAGCTCGAGCGGCTGCGCGCCCGGGTGGCCGAGCTGGAGCGCGAGCGGTCGAGTGGCTCTGCGCCGGAGCCCGCGGGACCATGACGGCATGACCGTCGCGCTCTCGATCACCGTCCCCGTCGCCGCGCCCGCCGCCGAGGTCTTCGCCGCCGCGACCGACTGGCCCGGCCAGGGCGAGTGGATGCTCGGCACCACCGTCGAGGCCACCGCGCAGGGCGGCGTCGGCGTGGGCGGCGGCATCTCGGCCTTCACCGGCGTCGGCCGGCTCGGCTTCCTCGACACCATGGTCATCACGCGCTGGGAGCCCCCGGTGCGCTGCGACGTGCTGCACACCGGCCGGGTCGTGCGCGGCACCGGCGTCTTCGAGGTGCGCCCCACCGGCCCGGCGACGTCGGACTTCGTGTGGAGCGAGGAGCTCGACCTCCCGCTCGGCGCCCTGGGCCGGGCCGGCTGGGTGCTCGTGCGCCCCGGCTTCGCGCTCGGCGTGAGGCTGTCGCTGCGCCGCTTCGCGCGCTGGGTCGAGGCCGGTCGCCCGGTCGCCGGCCGGCAGTCGGCCTGACCCCGCTTCCCGCCGGAGCGCGCGTAGGGGAGGATGGTCCCCGACGTCCCGGTCCCGCACCGGGCCGACGTGACCTGCACCAGCACGCACGACACCAGGAGGTTGGTCGGATGGCGGCCATGAAGCCGCGTACGGGCGACGGGCCCCTCGAGGTCACCAAGGAGGGGCGCGGCATCGTCATGCGCGTCCCGCTCGAGGGCGGTGGACGCCTCGTCGTGGAGCTCAACGCCGAGGAGGCGGACAGCCTGGGCGACGCGCTCAAGGCCGTCGTCTCCTAGCGCACCACCCCGCGCCACCCAGAACGCCCGCACCGGCCGGTCACCCTCGGGTGGCCGGCCGGTCCCCGCTCCCCGAGGAGACCGCGTTGGCGCGTCGTCGCCGCACCCCCGGCCTGCCCGACGGCCGCAGCCCCGGCGAGGGGCTGCCGCTCGTCACCCTCGCCACCGGCGCGCCCGAGGCCGGTGGCGTGCTCGCGCTGCCCGTCCGCGCGACCGACGACGGCCCGCGCCGCACCCGCGACGACGACCCCGGCGAGGTCGCGGCCGACGTCGCCTCAGCGCTCGCCGCCGAGCAGGCGAAGGGCGAGCCGGCCGAGCTGACCAGCGTGCCCGGCGACCCGCGCTGGGAGCGCGTCGTCGCCTTCGGCGTGGGCGCCGCCCCGACCGCGGCCGACCTGCGCCGCGCCGGCGCGGCCCTCGCCCGCCGGGCGCGGACGTCGACCGCGCTCGTCGTCGACCTGCGCGGCTCCGGGCTCGACGTCGGCCCGCTCGCCGAGGCCGTCGTGCTCGCGTCGTACGGGTTCGCGCTCGGCGAGGCGGCGCCCCGCGCGCTGCAGCAGGTCGTGCTCGTCGTCGACGACGCCGAGGCGGCCGCCCCGGCGCTGGCCCGCGCGCTCGTCGCCGCGCACGCGACCGCGGCGGCGCGCGACCTCGTCAACACCCCGCCCGCCGAGAAGAGCCCGGCCTGGCTCGCCGACCGCGCGGTGCAGCTGCTCGACGACCTCGACGGCGTCAGCGTGCGCGTGCGCGACGAGCGGGCGCTCGCGGCCGAGGGCTTCGGCGGCCTGCTCGGCGTCGGCCAGGGCGCCGTGCGCCCCCCGCGGCTCGTGGAGGCGGCGTACGACGGGGGCAGCGGCCCGCACGTCGTGCTCGTCGGCAAGGGCATCACGTTCGACTCCGGCGGCCTGTCGCTCAAGCGCGGCGACGGCATGGTCACCATGAAGATGGACATGGGCGGCGGCGCGGCCGTGCTCGGCGCCCTGCGCGCGGCCGCCGAGCTGCGCCTGCCGCTGCGCGTCACCGCGCTCGTCGCGGCGGCCGAGAACATGCCGAGCGGCACCGCGCAGCGCCCCGGCGACGTGCTCACGCAGTACGGCGGCCGCACGGTCGAGGTGCTCAACACCGACGCCGAGGGGCGGCTCGTGCTCGCCGACGCGCTCGCGTACGCCGACGCCGTGCTGGAGCCCGACGCGCTCGTCGACGTCGCCACGCTCACCGGCGCCATGCCGGTCGCGCTCGGCAAGCGGCACGCCGGCCTGTTCTGCAGCGACGACGCGCTCGCCGCGCGCCTGGAGGCCGCGGCCGCCGACACCGGCGAGAAGGTGTGGCGGATGCCGCTCGTCGACGACTACCGGCACGCGCTCGACAGCACCGTCGCCGACCTGCGCAACATCGGCGACCCGCGCCGCAAGCTGCAGGGCGGCTCGATCACCGCGGCGCTGTTCCTGCGCGAGTTCACCGGCGGCCGCCCGTGGGCGCACCTCGACATCGCCGGGCCGGCGTGGTCCGGCGGCGACGAGGACGAGCGCACCAAGGGCGGCACCGGCTACGGCGTGCGCCTGCTCACCGCGTTCCTCGC
>CANKBT010000090.1 GCA_947479995.1 Frankiaceae bacterium
ACGGCCTCGCGGCCGGCGGCCCGCAGGCGCTCGGCGAGCCGCTCGAGGGCGCCGGTCGCGCCGCCGTAGCCGGGCACGAGCACGACGGTGCCGGGGCGGTCCTGCGCGACGTCGGCGGCCACCCGCTCGGGCTCCTCCTCGCGGCCCGCCAGGGCCAGGCCGGCGACCGCGAGCACGGCGACGGCGAGCAGGGCGGCCAGCGCCGCGAGCAGGCGGCGGCGGGCGGGGCTCATGCCCCCATCCTGCGGCTAGTGCGGACCTGCCGCCCGTGTCACGCTGGGGGCATGAGCGCCGACACGCCCCGCCGCGACGACGACGACGTCACCGACGCCGACCTCGAAGCGCTCTTCGGCCGGCCGCTCGAGGTGCCGTCGGACGCCTCCGCGCTCGACGACCTGCCGCCCTACGCGCCGGCGCCGCACCTCGACATGAGCAAGGACCCGGACCGGTACGACCCGGCCGCCGACACGGCGCGCGACGCCGCGCCGACGACCCACCTCGACATGAGCCAGGACCCGGACCGCTACGACCCGAGCCGCGACGCCGGCCTCGGCGCGCCGCTCGTGACCGGCCCGCTCGACATGTCGCAGGACCCCGACCGCTACGACCCGCGGGCCGACGCCGGCGCGGCCGGCTCGGGGCAGACCCTGTCGGAGCTGCTCGGCGGCAGCGCCGCCCAGGACGAGGAGCGCGACTCGTTCGTCTGGCTGGCCGGCCTGCTCGCCGTCGCCGCGTTCCTCGGCCTGGTCGCGCTGTTCTTCTCCAGCGTGCAGCCGGGCTAGCCCTTCACCTCGGACTGCAGCTCCTCGATCTTCTGGCTGGCCTCGGCCTTGGTGAGGTCGGTCGGGTCGACCTCCTCGCCGGCCTGCTGCGCGAGCGTGCTGACGTAGCTCTGCTGCGGGCCGGTGGCCGGCTCGTCGCCGGTGACCCAGTCGCTCGGGTCCTTCTCGGCGGGGCGGGTGACGGCGTCCTTGTCGACCACGGAGGTCTCCTCTGCTGCGCGTTGGCTCGAACGGGTGTTCGACGCCGTCGTACCCGGTCGGGCCCGCGCCACACGACCCGCGCTCACCCGGTCACGACCCGGGCGCGGGGTGCGGAGGCGGGGCGCAGCGCGCCCGCGCTGGTCGCGTGCACGGCGACGGCGAGCCCGCCGAAGACGAGCAGCCGCAGGGCGACGAGCGGCGCGTCGCTGACGAGCACGAGCGTCGCGGCGTGGAAGGCGACGGCGAGCGCGAGACCGGGCCGGCGCAGCCGCGGGCGCCACGGCGCGACGGCCAGCGCGACCTCGAGCGCGACCAGCCCGGCGCCGGCCGCGAGCAGCAGCGGCAGCGGCGGCGTCGGCACGCGGACGACCGCGGCGGCGAGCACGTCGCCGCCGAGGAACGACTCGTTGAGCTTGGCGAGCGCGGCGACGCCGTAGAGCGCCGACAGCTGCGCGCGCAGCAGGAGCAGCCGCTCGCCGTCGTCGCGCGCGACGACGCCGACGAGGGCGACGCCGAGCAGCAGCACGAGGTGCTGGCGGCGCAGCTCGAGCGGCGCGTCGACGGCGACCGCGAGCCCCGACGCGAGCACGAGCGCCCAGCCCGGGCGGTCGCGGCCGGCGAGCAGCGCGAGGCCGCCGGCGACGAGGCCGGCGAGCGCCAGCGCCCACAGCGGGCCGGGCAGCCGCCCGGCCCCGCGCACCGCGACGTCGACGGCCTTGACGAGCACGAGCGCGCCGACCGCGCGGGGGAGGGTCAGCACGCGAAGCGGCCCGGGTCGGGGCCGCCGGCGCGGCGGACCTCGACGAGGTCGGGCTCCCGGTCGCAGAGCCGGTCGGGCACGACCCGGCCGGTGCCGACGGCCCGCACGAGCAGGGGCAGCGCGTCGGCGTCGAGGGCACGTGCGCGGCCGGCGGCGTCGACGCCGGTGTAGGCGGGGCGGGGCGCCTGGCTGTACATCTGCCACGACGCCGGCCGCTCGACCTGCGGGCGGCTGCCCTCGTCGGCCCACCGCAGCGCGAGCATCGTCAGCGGCAGGGCCGCCTGCGCGACGAGCACCGCGAGGACGACGGGCCGGGGCCGGGGCACGGCCCGACGCTAGGCGCCGTGCCCCGGGGCGTCCGGTCGGGGCTACGCGGCGGTGCGCAGGCGCTCGCCGAGCGCGCGGCCGTGCGCGACGGCGGCGGCCTCGGCGTCGGCGCGCGACTGCTTCGCCAGGTCGAGCAGGCCGGCCATGGCCGGCGTCGACTCGGCGAGCGTCAGCTCGGCCTCGACGACCTCGAGCTCGAGGCCCCAGACGTCGGACAGGATGCGGCGCAGGTAGGGCGTGCTGTGGTCCCAGCCGTGGCGCGGCGTGCCCTCGGCGTAGCCGCCGCCGCGCGAGGTGACGAGCACGGCCGGGCGGCCGGCGAGCGGCTGCTGGCCGGGCGCGAAGCGCGGGTCGGTGAGCACGAGGTCGAGCCAGGCCTTGACGGGGCCGGCGACGCCGAAGTTGTAGAGCGGCACGGCGAGCAGGAAGCCGTCGGCGGAGACGAGCTCGTCGGCGAGGGCGGTGCCGCGCGCGGCGGCCTCGCCGTCGCCGCTGAGCACGCCGTACCAGTCCTCGACGCGGACCGGGTCGGTGCGCAGGTCGCGGCGCACGACGGCGGCCGACGGGTGGGCGCTGCGCCAGCTCTGCTCGACCGCGTCGGCGAGGGCGCGGGAGACCGAGCCCTCGGTGCGGTGGCTGGCGTCCAGGCGGAACAGGGTCATGGCGGTTCTCCTCGGGAGGCAGTGAGCGGTGACGCAGATCGTCTGCGATGCAGAGCATCTGTAGCACCGATCTTCTTCCCGTGTCTACGATGGGCGCATGGCCGCTCTCGCCACCCGCTCGCGCCCCGCCTGCCCGGCGCCCCCCGCCGACGGCGTCGCGTCCGACCTCGGCTGGGCGCTGGGCACCGTCATGCGGGCGTACGGCAAGGCCGCCGGCGACGTCATGGACGGCCTGCCGAGCGGCCCCCGCGGCTACCAGCTGCTCGCCACCGCGAACGCCCTCGGCGCGCCGCCGCGCCAGCAGGCGCTGGCCGCGCACCTCGGCGTCGACCGCACGGTGATGACCTACCTCGTCGACGACCTCGAGGCGGCCGGGCTCGTCGAGCGCCGGCCCGACCCGGTCGACCGCCGGGCGCGCCTCATCGCCGTGACCGACGCGGGCGTCGCGCGGCTGTGCGAGGTGCGGCAGGCCCTCGACTCGGCCGAGCGGCACGTGCTCGCCCCGCTCGCCGAGCCCGACCGCGCGCGGCTGCGCGGGCTGCTCGCGCACCTCGCCGGCGAGCTCGCCGCGGGCGAGCCGGGTGCCGGCGTCTGCGGCACCGCCAGCCCGACCTGCTGAGTCAGAGGCGCGCGAGCAGCTGCACCGTGCGCGGGTCGTGCGCGCCGTCGTACCAGCGGTCGAGCACCCGCGCGAAGACCGGCTCGTCCGGCGCGACGAGCGCGAACAGCGTCATCGACGAGCGCAGCTTGAGCGCGTCGATGCCGCCGAGGACCTCCTCGGCGCTGCGCCCCGGCGCGTCCGCGACGGCCTCGCTCGCCTCGCGCAGCCGCGCGCCCAGCACGGGGTGCGCGAGGTAGGCCTCGGCCTCCGCGCGCGAGGCGATCGCGTAGCGCTGCGCCGTCGGGCTCGACCCGAGCCCGGCGACCTGCGGGAAGACGAACCACATCCAGTGGCTGGTCTTGCGCCCGCGGCGCAGCTCGGCGAGCGCCTGCTTGTACGTGCCGCCGCCCTGCGCGGTGACGAAGCGGTCGAGGTCGTGGGGGTCGGCCATGCCGGTGGTGTGCCCGCCTCAGCGCGACAGGTCGGGCAGCGGGTGCGGCGGTGCGGGCGGCTCGGGCGCGGCGCCCTCGGCGGGCAGGTGGCAGCCGGTCTGCACGGCCACGAGCGCGACCGCGGACGAGGTGAGGCGCAGCACGCCGCCCCACGCGTCGCGCACCTCGGCGACGTGCTGCCCCGGGCGGTCGGCGACGACGAAGGGCGTGCCGAAGCCGTGCGCGCCGCCGACGCGCGCGAGCACGGCGAGCGCCGCGTGCCAGCCCTCGTCGGGCACCGGCTCCTGCGCGAGCCAGGAGTCCGGGTGGCGCGTCTCGGGCAGCGGGCTGTCGGCGCCGGGGCAGCCGGCGGCGCCGCCGTCGTCCTGCCGCGCCCAGCGCAGGTCGCCGATCTCGGCGTCGAGCGCGGCGAGCAGGTCGGCGCGCAGCCGGTCGTAGCGCGCGAGCACCACGGGCATGCGCGGCCGCGCCGCGAGCTCGCTGAGGGTCACCCCGCTCACGCCCGCGCCCCCGCCCGCTCGACCACGACGCGGTCGGTCAGCCCGGCGACCACCAGGCTCAGGTTGTACTGGCTGGTCGACCCGTCGGCCGTGTAGGCGCTGTGCCCGCGCGACCCGTCGAGGCGGCGGCCGTCCGGGTGCGGGGCGTCGGCCGTCGACAGGCCGGTGAGGCCGGCCAGGCGCGACGGGTCGGCGCCGAAGCGGCCGGTGTCGGCGACGAGGTCGCCCTCGGCCTCGAGCACCCAGCGGTGCCCGTCGGGCACGCGCAGGTCGTCGGCGTCGCGGGTGCCGATGCCCGGTGAGCCGTAGAAGGCGACGTCGTCGACGACCCGCGTGCGCTGCACGGCCAGCCCGGTGGTGAGCGAGCCGTACGAGTGGCCGAGCGCGGTGAGGTGCGGTGGCACGGCGCGGGCGGCGTCGACGCCCTCGAGGAACGGCACGAGCCGGTCGGCGCCGCGCTGCGCCGCCTCGTCGTGCAGCGCGCTGCGGCTCGGCCGCAGCAGGTCGCTCCACTGCGGCGCCTGGTAGCCGAGCCACGCGACGGTCGCGACCGTCTCGTCGCCGCGGCCCGCGGCCTGCAGCTCCTGCTGCGCCCGCAGCCGCAGCTGGTCCTGCGCGGCGTCCGCGCCCCGCAGGCTGTCCTGCACGGTCGTGGTCATGCCCGGCGTCGACACCGCGACGTGGTCGGCGCGGTCGACGTCGCCGTACCCGATCGCCGCCATCGCCTGCGCGTCGGTGAGGTCGAGCAGCAGCAGGCTGCGGTACGTGCCCGGCCGGGCCAGCACCTCCTCGACGCGGTCGAGCGCGGCCAGCTTGCCCTGCACCACCTGGAGCTCGGCGTCGTCGTCGGTGAGCCACGGGTGCGTGCCGTCGAGCGCCGCGCGCAGCCGGGCGCCCTCCTGCTCCAGCCGCGCGCGCTCGTCGTCGAGACGGCCGCGGTTGGCCAGGTCGCGCGCCGCGAACGGCACGCCGTCGAGGCCGCCGATGCGCTCCGGCGCCTCCGCGATGAGCCAGGCCTGCTCGGCCCGGTCGAGCCCGCGCCACCACGCAGCGGCGGCGGCCGGCCCGCCCGCGCGCGGCGGGACGAGGGCGTCGCGGCCGCCCGGCACCGCGGCGCGCAGGTGCGCGGCGTACGAGGGCACGACGTGGCCGCTGCGCGCGATCACCGACTGCCAGAGCGCCGCGGGGCTCAGCGCGCTGCCGCCCTCGACGACCTGCTCGGTCAGCGCCTGCAGGCGCCGGCCGACGCCGTCGAGCGCGCGGGCGGTGTCGTCGCGCAGCCGCTCCGCGCGGTCCTCGAGGGCGGCACGCACCGGGTCGTCCGGTGCGGCGCGCTCCCAGTCCGCGCGCAGCGCGTCGTACGCGCTCTGGGCGTCGGCGAGCGTCGTCGCCGCGCCGTCGAGGTCGGCGTCGACGCCGGCGAGGTGGTCGCGCACGCCCTGCAGCTCGCCGAGCCAGGTGCCGGACACGGCGCGGAAGTCGTCGGCGACCGGCGACGCCCAGCGGTCGAGCGCGAGCTCGGCGCCGCGGCGACCGCTCGCCAGCGCGCCGTCGGTGAAGGCGAGCGCGGAGCGCAGGCACCGCGCCGCGGCCGTCAGCGCACCCGGGTCACCGGGCGGGCGCGCGACGGGCAGCGTCACGCGCCGCCCGCCTCCCGCAGCTGGCGGCCGTTCTCCTGCGCGGTGCCGGCGAGGTGCTCGGCCGCCAGCGCGCACGCCGTCAGCCCGCCGGCCCACGCGGCGGCGAACTGCTCGAGCGACTGGGGGAGCAGCCCGTCGGGCAGCCCCGACGCGGCGGCGGCGTGCGCGTCGCGCAGCACCAGCGAGGCGTCGCGGGCGTCGAGGGCGCCGCGCTCCAGCGCCGCGCCGCCGCGCGCGAGGTCCCCCGGCTCCGATGTCAGCACCGCTGCCCCTCTCCTCGACCGGACCGTACGACGGGACCGGCCGCGCGCGGCGGGGTCGAGCGCAGCCGGACTGCGCAGACCGGGTGACAGCGGCTAGCGCTGCACCGGCAGCGTGAAGCCGAGCCGCAGCCCGTCCTCGCCGGGCAGCGCCGGCGCGAGCAGCCGCCACGAGACGACGTACGCCGGGCCCGGCGGGTCGGGCGGCACCGCGGCGCGCATGCGGAACGCGACGCTGCCGCCCGCCGGCACGACCGGCACCGGCCGGCAGTCCAGCCGGTAGGCCTCCGACGCGTTGACGCCCGCGGCGTCGCCGGCGCTCTGCACGAAGCGCTGCTGCAGGTAGCCCGGGCACGGGTCGAGCGGCACGTCCTGCGCCGTCGGGTTGGTGAGCCGCACGACCCAGTCGACGCTGCCGCCCGCGACCGCGGTGGCGGGCACCTGCTCGGCCGTCGCCCGCAGGACGGCGAGCGGCGAGTCGAGCGGCGTCGCGACCCGTGCGCTGTCGAAGACGCCGCCGGAGACGTACGTGCGCAGGCCGCTGTCGCCCCCGTCGGCCGCGACGCCGGTGCAGGGCACGGCCGGCTCGCGCACGGGCGCGCGCAGCTCGCCTCCGCCGTCGGGCAGGTCGAGCGCGAGCTCCTGCGTGCCGACCGGCGCGCAGAACGGCGGGGTCCAGTCGACGCGCAGCTCGGCGCCCCGCTCGCGCGTGACGGTCGTGGTGCGGCGCTCGGACTCCTCGCTCACGCCGTCGGCGTACTGCACGGGCGCGTCCGCGCCGTCGAGCAGCAGCCGCACGCCGGCCTTGCCCTGCAGCGTGCACGGCTCGTCGCCGCGCAGCGCGACCTCGACGACGCCGATGAGGCCGGGCGGCGGTCGGCGCACGCCCGGCTCGCCGCCGTCGCCCTGCGGCACCCACCGCGGCACCACGGCCTCGAGCTGCGCCGCGCGGCACGGCTCCGCGCCCTCGGCGGACGGCGGCGCCGGCACCTGCAGCGCGAAGGCGTCGGGGCTCACCGGCGCGTCGAGCCACGGCACGGTGCCGTCGGGCAGGAGCGTCGGCGCCGGGCCGACGGAGGGGGGCGCGTCGGCCGCCGCCTCGTCACCGGCCGTCCCGCAGCCCGCCACGAGCAGGGCGGTCAGGGCGAGCGCGGTGAGCGGGCGGGGCACCGCGGGAGCGTACGGGCGTCGCAGCCCGTCGCCGGCCGCACGCACGGGAAGGACCGTCGCCGGACAGACGTGGCGCCCGCCCGACTGATGGCTCAGCGGGCCGTGACCCGTGGCCAGGGCCTGCGGGTCCGCGTCCTGCCACCACGGCCGCGGCCGGTGCTCCGTCCGGGTGATCTCGCGCCGTCCGTCCACGGATCCGCTGCGCGCGCCCCCGCGCCTGCTCGTCCTGGCCTACCTTCCGGACCGATCGGGACGAGTCGGACACGGAGGGGCCCGTGAGCGCGGTCGACACCGTCGAGGCCGAGGTGCGCGAGCTGGTGCGCCGCCGCGGCCTGGACCCGGTGGCCGACCGCAGCGCGGTGCGCCTGCTGGTCGACGAGGTCGTCGCCGACTACGACGAGCGCACCCTCACGTCGTCCATGGCGCCGCTGGCCGACCGGCCCGCGGCGGTGCGGGCGGTGCTCGACGCGGTGGCCGGGTTCGGGCCGCTGCAGCGCCACCTGGACGACCCGGCGGTCGAGGAGATCTGGATCAACGAGCCCGGCCGCGTGTTCGTCGCGCGGCACGGCCGGTCGGAGCTGACAACGACGATCCTCACGGCCGGGCAGGTCCGCGACCTGGTCGAGAAGATGCTCAAGAGCAGCGGCCGGCGCATCGACATGAGCAGCCCCTTCGTCGACGCGGTGCTGCCCGACGGCTCGCGCCTGCACGTCGTGATCCCCGACATTGCACAGCGCCCGCGTGAGGACGTCGGCGGGATCTCGCTGAACCTGCTCTGACCTGCGGTTTCTCTCTGGACAGGTCTGAACAGTTCCTGACCGTCGTCGGGCTCTGACGGCCCACAGACGGCCCAGGAACGATCTTGCGGGGCGAGGCGGCGCCTGGGGGGCGCCCGGGTGGTCGGTTGCGGCGTCCACAGGTCTCGCGGCCTCTCCTGGCAAGGCGGGCGCGGTCGGGTGGGGTGGGGCCGGAGGTGAGCCTGATGGGCACGATCGAAGATCGTTGGTGGAGCAGCCGCGAGGGCAGCCGGGTGCCGCGGGAGCGGTCCGGGCGGGGAAGGCGGTGGCGGGCCCGCTACCGCGATGCCGAGGGCCGGCAACGATCCCGCTCGTTCGCCCGCAAGCCCGACGCGGTGCGCTTCTTGACACTGATGCAGGCCGACCTGCTCCGCGGCACCTACATCGACCCGGGCCGGTCCCGCACGGCCTTGTCGGTCTATGCCGGGCTGTGGCTGGGCTCGTTGTCGGTCCGGCCGTCGACCCGCCGCACCTACGACAGCCACCTGCGGACCTGGATCCTGCCGGCGCTGGGCGCACGCACGCTGGCCTCGATCACGCCGACGGATGTCCGGGGGCTGGTGCGGCAGCTGGGGGAGGGGCTCGCCCAGTCCACCGCCCATCACGTGCACGGGCTGCTGGCGTCGATCCTGCGCTCGGCGGTCGAGGACGGGTACCTGCCGCGCAACCCCGCCGCCCGGACCGGACCCGGCCGACCCCGCCACGTGGTGGCCCGGCCGCTGAGCGTCGAGCAAGTCCAGGCGCTGCTCGACGGCACACCGGAGCGGTTCCGGGTGGCGGTGCTGCTCGGCGCCGGCTGCGGCCTGCGCATCGGGGAGGTGCTCGGCTTGAGCGTCACCTCGATCGACCTGACTGCGGGGCAGGTGGGCATCGACCGGCAGCTGCAGGCACTTCCCGGGCAGGGCTTGGCGCTGCGGCCGCCGAAGAGCCACAGCAGCATCCGGACCGTGCCGCTGCCCGACACCGTCGCCACCGCGATCGTCGAGCACCTGAGCCGGTGGCCGGTCGCGGGGGAGCAGGACCTGCTGCTGCGGCCGGCCACCGGGCGGCCGGTGTGGGCCTGGACGGTCTTGACGCTCTCCCCCGCCGGGGGTGCGGTTCCATCAGCTGCGGCACTCGACGGCGCTGGCGTGCCCGAGCGCGGCCGAGGACCTTCCACAGCCGGATCTGGGGCGCACCGCCACCATCGCCGCCGGGCTGCGCGGATCAGCGCGCTGGCGTAGAAGTGACCCTGCAGATCTACGTCGGTCCGTGGCCCGACAACGACCAGCGCACCCGTGCCGCGATCGACGCCCTGGGGTTGGGCGAGCAAGCCGCCACGAGAACGCCCCATGGACCCGCGCGACTGAGCCCTCACGGGACGGCCGGCGCCCGCCCTCCGAGGTGACGACACGCGAGGCCCGCAACTGCGAGAGGCGGACGGTTCACGTGCAGTGCGAACGGCGTCATGCCGTCACGTGGCGGCAACCACCAGGTCACGTGCCTAGACGAGCATCGGCGGCATGGAGCAGCCCTTGCCCACAACTACATGCCGTCGCATCGCCCTCATCGCCCATGACAACAAGAAGCAGGACATGCGCGAGTGGGCGCGCTACAACCTGCACCGCCTCGTGGAGCACCAGCTCTTCGCCACGGCGACCACCGGCCGCATCCTGCAGGACGAGCTCGGGCTCGACGTCACCTGCTTCCGCAGCGGGCCGTACGGCGGTGACCAGCAGATCGGCGCCCGCATCGCCGAGGGCGAGATCGACCTGCTCGTCTTCTTCTGGGACCCGTTGGAGCCGCATCCCCACGATCCCGACGTGAAGGCCCTGCTGCGCGTAGCCGTCGTCTGCAACATCCCGGAGGCGTGCAACCGGGCCACGGCCGACTTCTTGATCTCCTCGCCGCTCCTGGCGCAACCGCACCTCAATGACGCGTCGGTCGCGAAGTCCGCGCCGCGTGCGGCAGCGATCACGGCGCACGTCGCCTGAGGCGGACCGACGCCGCTGGGCCGCGCGTCGACGCACCCTGGTGCCGCGATGAGCGCGCGCTGAGTGTCGACTCGGCAGCACCGGCTGTCACCGCGGGTGACTGCACCCTGGCGGGTGTCATCACGTGG
>CANKBT010000091.1 GCA_947479995.1 Frankiaceae bacterium
AGGAGCAGCTGCGCGAGACCGGCGAGCTCGAGGGCTTCCTGCAGATGTCGCCCGACGGCTTCTCCGGCACGGTGCGGCTGCTCGTCGACCGGCCGGTGCCGCAGCTGCAGGCCTGGGCCGCCGACCACCTGCCCGCCGGCGCGCTGCAGCTGGAGCAGGTCGAGGCCTGACCGCCCCGCTGTCGTGGTCCTGGGGCGGCGACCTCAGTCGACGGCGGCGGCCGGCACCTGCTGCTGCTGGGGCGCGAACTGCGTGCGGTACAGCTCGGCGTAGAGGCCACCGCGGGCGAGCAGCTCCTCGTGCCGGCCGCGCTCGGCGACCCGGCCGTCATCGAGCACGAGGATCTGGTCGGCGTCGCGGACGGTCGACAGCCGGTGGGCGATGACCAGCGAGGTGCGGCCCTGCAGCGCGGTCGACAGGGCCTGCTGCACGGCGTGCTCGGACTCGCTGTCGAGGTGGGCGGTCGCCTCGTCGAGGACGACGACGCCCGGCGCCTTGAGCAGCAGGCGGGCGATGGCGATGCGCTGCTTCTCGCCGCCGGAGAGCCGGTAGCCGCGGTCGCCCACGACGGTGTCGAGCTGGTCGGGCAGGCCGCGCACGAGGGCGCCGACCTGCGCGGCGTCGAGGGCGCCCCAGAGCCGCTCGTCGGTGGCGTCCGGGGCGGCGTAGAGCAGGTTGGCGCGGATCGTGTCGTGGAACAGGTGGGCGTCCTGCGTGACGACGCCGACGGTGTCGCGCAGCGACTGCAGCGTCACGTCGCGCACGTCGCGACCGGCGATGCGGACGGCTCCCCCGCGCACGTCGTACATGCGGGTGACCAGCTGGCTGATCGTCGTCTTGCCGGCGCCGGAGGGGCCGACCAGGGCGACGAGCTGGCCCGGCTCGGCGCGGAACGAGACGCCGTGCAGGACGGTCTGCGGGAGCGAGGCGTCGAGCGTGGCGACCGACTCCAGCGACGCCAGCGACACCTCGGAGGCCGAGGGGTAGCTGAAGACGACGTCGTCGAGCTCGACGGCGGCGGCGCCCCGCGGCAGCTCCTCGGCGCCCGGCTTCTCGGCCACCATCGGCTCGAGGTCGAGCACCTCGAAGACCCGCTCGAAGCTCACGAGGGCCGTCATGACGTCGACGCGGACGTTGGACAGCGCGGTGAGCGGGCCGTACAGCCGGGTGAGGTAGGCCGCGAGGGCGACGACGGTGCCGACCTGCAGCGAGCCGTTGGCCGCCAGCGTGCCGCCGACGCCGTAGACGAGGGCGGTGGCGAGCGCGGCGACGGTGGTGAGCGAGACGAAGAAGACCCGGCCGTACATCGCCGAGGTGATGCCGATGTCGCGCACGCGGCCGGCGCGCTGGGCGAAGGCCTCCTCCTCGGCGCCGGGGCGGCCGAAGAGCTTGACGAGCAGCGCGCCCGAGACGTTGAAGCGCTCGGTCATCGTGGTGTTCATCTCGGCGTTGAGCGCGTAGCTCTCGCGGGTGAGCTCCTGCAGCTTGGCGCCGACCAGCCGGGCCGGGACGACGAACAGCGGCAGCAGCACGAGCGACAGCAGGGTGATCTGCCACGACAGCACGAGCATCGCGGCGAGCGTGAGCACGACGCCGATGACGTTGCTGACGACGCCCGACAGCGTGCCGGTGAAGGCCTGCTGCGCGCCGAGCACGTCGTTGTTGAGCCGGGTGATGAGCGCGCCGGTCTGCGTGCGGGTGAAGAACGCCAGCGGCATGCGGAGCACGTGGCCGTAGACCTGGCTGCGCAGGTCGTAGATGAGCCCCTCGCCGATCCGCGCGGAGTACCACCGGTTGACCAGCTGCAGCACCGCGTCGAACAGCGCGAGGCCGGCGACGAGCACCGCGAGGCCGACGACCAGCCCGGGGCGCCCGGTCTCGGGCGGGTTCGTGCCGATGCCCTCGTCGATGATCATCTTGAAGATCAGCGGGTTGGCGACCGCCGCCACCGCCGCGACGACGATGACGAGCAGGAAGCCCAGGAGCTGGCGGCGGTAGGGCGCCGCGAAGCGGATGATGCGGCGCCAGGTGCCGGGCGCGAGCTTCTGCTTGGCGACGTCGCGGTCGCGCTGGAACGAGCGCATGGTCGCCCACGGCATGCCTGCGCCTGGACCCATGCGGTGCTCCTCCTAGAAGGCGGAGATCCCCGTCAGCGCGCGGCCGATGATCAGCTGCTGGATCTGCGAGGTGCCCTCGTACAGGGTGGTAACCCGTGCGTCGCGCAGGTACTTCCCCGCGGCGTACTCGTCGACGTACCCGTAGCCGCCGTGCGCCTGCACGCAGTTGTTGGCCGCGCGGACCGACGCCTCGCTGGCGTAGTACTTCGCCTTGCTGGCCGCCAGCGAGTAGTCCTCGCCGCGGGTCTTGAGGTCGGCCACCCGCCAGGTGAGCAGGCGGGCGCAGTCGACCTCGACGGCCGTGTCGGCGATGAGGGCCTGCACGAGCTGGTGGCCCGCGACCGCCTTGCCGAACTGCACGCGGTCCTTGGTGTACGCCACCATCGTGTCGAGCGCCGCCTGCGCCAGGCCGGTGCACGAGGCGCCGAGCGACATGCGGCCGTCGTTGAGGGCCGTGAGGGCGACCCGGATGCCCTTGCCCTCCTCGCCGCCGAGCAGGGCCTCGGGGCCGACCTTGACGTCGCGCAGCACCAGCTCGGCGGTGTCGCAGGAGCGCAGGCCGAGCTTGCCGTGGATCGGGCGGGCCTCGAAGCCCTCGCTGTCGTTCGGCACGAGGAAGGCGCTGACGCCCTTGGCGCCCGGGCCGCCGGTGCGGGCCATGAACAGCGTGACGCCGGCGATGGTGCCGTTGGTGATGAAGATCTTGTTGCCGTTGAGCAGGTAGCCGCCGTCGGGCTGCTTCACCGCCGTGGCCTGCAGGTCCGCCGGGTTGCTGCCGTGGTCGGGCTCGGTGAGCCCGAAGCAGCCCAGCACCTCGCCGGTGGCCATCCGCGGGAGCCACTGCGCCTTCTGCTCCTCGGTGCCCCAGCGCTCGATCGAGCCGGCGACCAGGCCGAGGTGCACGCTGACGATCGAGCGCACGTTGGCGTCGCCGCGGCCGAGCTCCTCGATGAACAGGACGTACGACAGCGGGTCGCCCCCGCCGCCGCCGTGCTCCTCGGGGATGGACAGCCCGATGAAGCCGGTCTGGCGCAGGCCGTCGAGCGCCTCCTGCGGGAAGCGCTCCTCGCGGTCGTTGACGAGCGCGGGCGGGGCGACGACGTCGTCGACCCACTCGCGCACGGCCTTGCGAACGGCGTCCTGCTCGGCGCTGAGCGTGAGGTCCATGCCCCGATGGTGCCCCAGGTCACGTCGCCTGACGCGGCGAGGGGCGGGGTGCGGCCTAGCTGGCCTTCTTGCGCGTGGCCCCGCCGCGTCCGCGCAGGCTGGTGCCGGACTCGCTGAGGATGCGGTGCACGAAGCCGTACGAGCGGCCGGAGCTCTCCGCCAGCGCGCGGATGCTCTCGCCGCCGTCGTAGCGCTTCTTCAGGTCGGCCGCCAGGGAGTCGCGCTCGCCGCCGGTGACCCTGCTGCCCTTGACGGCCGCGATGCCCTTCTTGTCTGCCACGTCGCACCCTCTCGATGTCCTGCTCGTCCTGCGGCTCGGAGCGCGCCGCGGTGATCAGTGGCGTACCGCGCCCACGACGGCTCGAACCCCGCGCCGCCACTCGGCTGGACGTTGGTTAGGCTGCCTTCACCCCGACGAGAGGCGCTCTCCCCCATGCGTGCACGTCCCCTGTCCCGCGTGCTGACGACGGCGCTGGTCACGGCCCTGCTGGCCACGACGGCCGCCGGCTGCGGCGACGACGAGGACGAGGGCCTGGTCGTCTACACCGGGCGCAACGAGAACCTCATCGAGCCGCTGTTCGAGCGCTTCACCGAGGAGACCGGCATCGAGGTGACGGCGCGCTACGCCACCAGCTCCGCGCTCGCCGCGCAGCTGCTGGAGGAGGGCAGCAGCACGCCGGCCGACGTCTTCCTGTCGCAGGACGCCGGGGCGCTCGGCGCGCTCCAGGACGCCGGCGCGCTCGTGCCGCTCGCACCCGAGGAGCTCGACCGGGTGCCCGCGCAGTACCGCTCGTCCGAGGGCGCGTGGGTCGGCGTCACCGGCCGCGCCCGCGTGCTCGTCTACGACAGCGCGGGCGTCGACGCCGCGACCCTGCCGACGGGCATCGACGGCCTGCTCGCCCCCGAGTACCGCGGCCGGATCGGCTACGCGCCGTCCAACGCCTCCTGGCAGGCGTTCGTCACCGCGCTGCGGGTCACCCGCGGCGAGGACGGCGCGCGCTCGTGGCTCGAGGGCTTCAAGGCCAACGCGCCGCAGGCCTTCGACAACAACGTGCTCATCCTCGACGCCGTCGACCGCGGCGAGCTCGACCTCGGCCTCATCAACCACTACTACGTGTACGAGAAGGCCGCGGCGACCGAGGGCGGCCTCGACGCGCTCAACGCCGAGATCCACCGCTTCGCGCCCGGCGACGCCGGTAACCTCGTCAACGTCACCGGCGTCGGCGTGCTGCAGGGCAAGGCCGACGAGCGCACGGCGCGGCTCGTCGACTTCCTGCTCGGCGAGGAGGCGCAGACCTACTTCGCCGAGGTCAACAAGGAGTACCCGCTCATCGCGGGCGTGCAGCCCGACGTGCCGGGCCTGCCGGCGCTCGCCGACCTGCAGGGCCCCGACGTCGACCTGTCGCAGCTCGACACGCTGGAGCAGACGCTCGCGCTGCTCGAGGAGGTCGGGCTCACCTGACCGCGCTGCTCGACGCCCCGGCCCGCCCCGACGACCTCGCGGCGGGCCGTCGGCGTGCCAGGGGCCGGTCGCAGCGGCCGCCGCTGCTGCTCGTGCTGCCCGCCGTCGCGACGGCCCTGCTCGCCCTGGCGCCGCTGGTCTACCTCGTCGTGCGGGCGCTCGAGGACGGCGTCGGCACCGCGGCCGGCCTGCTGTGGCGCGAGCGCACCGCCTGGCTGCTGGTGCGCAGCCTGCTGCTCGCGACGGCCGTCACCGCGGCCTGCCTCGTGCTCGGCGTCGCCCTGGCCTGGCTGACCACCCGCACCCGCCTGCCGGGCCGGCGCGCGTGGGTGGTGGTCGCCGCGCTGCCGCTCGCCGTGCCGACCTACGTCGCCGCCTTCGCCTGGCTGTCGTTCCTGCCCGGGCTGGCCGGGTCGCGCGGCGTCGGCGCGTTCGTCGTGCTCACCACCTGCTGCTACCCGTACGTGCTGCTGCCGGTGGCCGCCGCCCTGCGCCGCGCCGACCCGGCCGGCGAGGAGGTCGCCCGCTCGCTCGGGCTCACCGCCTGGCAGGCCTTCCGCCGGGTCACGCTGCCGCAGCTGCGCCCGGCGCTCGCGGCCGGCGGTCTGCTCGTCGCGCTGTACGTGCTCAGCGACTTCGGGGCGGTGTCGATCATGCGCTTCGACGCCTTCACCCGGGTCATCTACAACAGCTACAGCAGCGCCTTCGACCGCACGCCCGCCGCCGTGCTCGGCCTGCTGCTCGTCGCCGTGACGCTCGTGCTCGTGTGGCTCGAGGGGCGCAGCCGCGGCCGCGCCGGCTACAGCCGGGTCGGCCAGGGGGGCCCCCGCACCGCGGCGCTCGTGCCGCTCGGCCGCACCGCGGTGCCCGCGCTGGCGCTCGTCGGCGGCGTCACCGCGGTGAGCCTCGGCGTGCCCGCCGCCGCCCTCGTCTACTGGACCGCGCGTGGTGCCAGCACCTCGCTCGACGCCGGCGAGCTGCTGCCGGCCGCGCTCACCTCGCTCGGCGTCGCCGCGCTCGGCGCGCTCGTCACGACGCTGCTCGCCGTGCCCGTCGGCGTGCTGGCCGCGCGCCGCGGCGGCCGGCTGCCGCGCCTGCTCGAGCGCGCGTCCTACCTCGGCCACGCCCTGCCGGGCATCGTCGTCGCCCTGGCCGTGGTGTTCCTGTCGCTGCGCGTGGTGCCCGCGCTCTACCAGGAGCTGCCGGTGCTCGTGCTGGCGTACGTCGTGCTGTTCCTGCCGCTCGCGGTCGGCGCGGTGCACGCCTCGGCGGCCCAGTCGCCGCCGGCGCTCGAGGAGGTCGCGCGCAGCGCCGGCTCCTCGCCCGCGGCCGTGCTGCGCCGCGTCACCCTGCCGCTGGCGGCCCCCGGGATCGGCGCGGGCGCCGTGCTCGTCTTCCTCACCGTGATGAAGGAGCTGCCGGCGACGCTCGTGCTGCGGCCGCTCGGCTACGACACCCTCGCCACCCGGCTGTGGACCGAGACCGGCGTCGCCGACTACGCCGCCGCCGCGCCGTACGCCGCGCTGCTCGTGCTGCTGTCGGCGGTGCCGGCCTGGGTGCTCACCACGCGCACCGGGGAGCGGTCGTGACCCGCGCGCTGCAGGTGCGCGGGCTGCGCAAGGCGTACGACGCGCCGGTGCTCGCCGGGCTCGACCTCGACGTCGAGCCGGGGCAGCTGGTGACGCTGCTGGGCCCGTCGGGCTGCGGCAAGACGACGCTGCTGCGCCTGGTCGCCGGCTTCGACAGCGCCGACGGCGGCACCGTCGAGGTGGCCGGCCGCCTCGTCGAGGGGCCGGGCGCGCACCTGCCGCCGGAGCGCCGCCGCGTGGCGGTCGTGCCCCAGGAGGGCGCGCTGTTCCCGCACCTGTCGGTCGCCGCCAACGTCGGCTTCGGGCTGCCGCGCGGGCAGCGCACCGGGCGCCGCACCGAGGAGGTGCTGGAGCTGGTCGGCCTCGCGGGCCTCGGCGGGCGGATGCCGCACGAGCTGTCCGGCGGCCAGCAGCAGCGCGTGGCGGTGGCCCGCGCGCTCGCCCCCGGGCCCTCGCTCGTGCTGCTCGACGAGCCGTTCAGCGCGCTCGACGCCGGCCTGCGCGCGCAGGTGCGGGCCGAGGTGCGCGCCTCGCTGCACGCCGCCGGCGCGAGCGCCGTGCTCGTCACGCACGACCAGCAGGAGGCGCTCTCGGTCGCCGACGTCGTCGCGGTGGTGCGCGAGGGCCGGGTCGTGCAGGCCGCCGCGCCGTGGGAGGTCTACTCCGCGCCGGCCGACCTCGGCGTCGCGACGTTCGTCGGCGAGGCGGTGGTGCTGCGCGGCGAGGCGGTCGGCAAGGCCGTCGACACCCCGCTCGGCCGGCTGGCGGTCGGGGCCGTGCTGCACGGCGCCGTCGACGTCGTGGTGCGGCCCGAGCAGCTCGACGTCGACCCGCGCGACGGCCTGCCGACGGTGGCCGCCGTCGTCGCCGACCGGGTCTTCTACGGCCACGACGCGCTGCTGCGCCTGCGGCTGCCGGACGGCACCGAGGTGACGGCGCGCACGCCCGGCTCGGCGTTCCCGCCGCCCGGCTCGTCGGTGCGGCTGGGCTGCCGCGGCGACGTCGTCGCCTTCGCCGGCTAGCTCACTCGCAGGCGCAGGCGCCGCTGGGGCTGCGCACGGTGAAGCACTGCGGGCAGGTGCCGGCGCGGACCTTGGCCGACACCGCCGCCGACTCGGCGGCGGCCGTGCTCGCGCGGGTCGCAGCGGCGCGCTCGGAGCGCTGGCGCGACTTGGCCTCGGCCGCCTCGCGCTCCTCGCGCGCGGCGGCGGCGCGCTGGAAGGAGTCCTCGTGCTCGGCCTGGAACACCCGCTGGCGCACGGTGTCGGGCAGGAAGCCCATCGCCTGCTCGCAGAGCGCGACCGCGACGTCGAGCGGCGCGCGCAGGGCGAGCTCCTCGACCACGTCGCCGTGCACGACCTCGGGGTCGGCGGCCACGCGCCGGTCGGCCTCGGCCAGGGCGGCGTCGACCCTGCTCTGCACGGTCTTCGTGGAGGTGGTCATGGGTGTCCTCTGGTCAGGGGCGTGCGAGCGGCTGGGGGCTGGGGGCGTGCGGGGGCTACGCGAGCGAGACGAGGTCGGCGAGGTCGTCGGACCACTGGTCCTCCACGCCGTCCGGGAGCATGAGCACCTTCTCCGGCTGCAGGGCCAGCACCGCGCCCTCGTCGTGCGTGACGAGCACGACCGCGCCGCGGTACGTCGACAGCGCCGACAGCACCTCCTCGCGGCTGGCCGGGTCGAGGTTGTTGGTCGGCTCGTCGAGCAGCAGCACGTTGGCGCCCGACACGACGAGGGTCGCCAGCGCCAGCCGGGTCTTCTCGCCGCCGGACAGCGTGCCGGCGCGCTGGTGCACGGCGTCGCCGGTGAACAGGAACGAGCCGAGCACGCGGCGGGCCTCGGGCTCGGGCAGGTCGGGGCTGGAGCTGCGCATGTTCTCGAGCACTGTGCGGTCGGTGTCGAGCGTGTCGTGCTCCTGCGCGTAGTAGCCCAGCCGCAGCCCGTGTCCCGGCAGCACCTCGCCGGTGTCGGGCGTCTCGACACCCGACAGCACGCGCAGCAGCGTGGTCTTGCCGGCGCCGTTGAGGCCCAGCACGACGACGCGGGCGCCGCGGTCGATGGCGAGGTCGACGTCGGTGAAGATCTCGAGCGAGCCGTACGACTTCGACAGCTCGCGGGCCGTCAGCGGCGTGCGGCCGCAGGGCGCCGGCTCGGGGAACCGCAGCTTGGCCACGCGGTCCTGCACGCGCTCGCCCTCGACGCCGGCCAGCAGCTTCTCGGCGCGCTTGAACATGCCCTGCGCGGCCTTGGCCTTGGTGGCCTTGGCGCGCATCTTCTCGGCCTGGGCGTTGAGCACGCCGGCCTGCTTCTCGGCGTTGAGGCGCTCGCGCTTGCGGCGCTTCTCGTCGGTCTCGCGCTGCGCGAGGTAGGTCTTCCAGCCGACGTTGTACTGGTCGAGGCGGGCCCGGTTGGCGTCGAGGTGGAAGACCTTGTTGACGACCGCGTCGAGCAGCTCGACGTCGTGGCTGATGACGACCAGGCCGCCGGTGTGGCGCTGCAGGTAGCCGCGCAGCCAGGTGATGGAGTCGGCGTCGAGGTGGTTGGTCGGCTCGTCGAGCAGCAGCGTCGTCGCGTCGGAGAACAGGATGCGCGCCAGCTCGATGCGGCGGCGCTGGCCGCCGGACAGCGTGCCGATGCGCTGCTCGAGCGCGCGCTCGGGCAGGCCGAGGCTGGAGCAGATGCGCGCGGCCTCGGACTCGGCGGAGTAGCCGCCGAGGGCGGCGAAGCGCTCCTCGAGGTTGCCGTAGCGGCGCAGGACGTCCTCGTCGTCGGGGCGCTCGGCCATCTGCACCTGGAGCTTCTCGATGCCGCGCATGACCTCGTCGAGGCCGCGGGCCGACAGCACGCGGTCCTTGCCGAGCACGTCGAGGTCGCCGGTGCGGGGGTCCTGCGGCAGGTAGCCGACCTCGCCGGTGCGGGTGATCGACCCGGCCGCCGGGAGCGTCTCGCCCGCCAGCGTCCTGGTCAGCGTGGTCTTGCCGGCGCCGTTGCGGCCGACGAGGCCGATGCGGTCGCCCGGCTGCACGCGGAAGGTCACCTCGCTGAGCAGCGCCCGGGCACCCGCGCGCAGCTCGACGTCCTGCACGGTGATCACTGGCTCGAGTCTACCTGGGGGCCGTCGCGCGTAGACCCGCGCGCGCGGTGGCACCCTCCCGCCGTGGACTTCGACGACAGGGCCCGGCTGGACACCTCGCAGGTGCAGGACGCCCGCGGGCGGCGCGGCTACGGCGGCCGCCGGCCCGGCGGCCGCGGCCTGGCGATCGGCGGCGGCGGCGGGGTCGTCGGCCTCGTCGTGCTGGTGCTCACGCTCGTCCTGCAGGGCGGCGACCCGTCCGGCGTGACCGGCGGCAGCGGCGCGGGCGGCCTCGGCGCCACCACCGCGGCGGACGGCAGCGACCTGTCGGCGCGCTGCCGCACCGGCGCCGACGCCGACCGCGACGAGGACTGCCGTGTCGTCGGGGTCGTCAACTCGCTGCAGGACTACTGGTCGTCGACGGTCCGCGGCTACACGCCGTCCGACACCCAGCTGTTCTCCGGCGCCACGACCACGGGCTGCGGCAGCGCCACCTCCGCGGTCGGGCCCTTCTACTGCCCGGCCGACGACACCGTCTACGTCGACCTCGGCTTCTTCGACGAGCTGCGCACCACCTACGGCGCCAGCGGCGGGCCCTTCGCGCAGGCGTACGTCCTCGCGCACGAGTACGGCCACCACGTGCAGGACCTGCTCGGCGACAACGAGCGGGCCCGGCGGATGGCCGACCAGACGGGCCCGCAGGGGGCGTCGACGCGCCTGGAGCTGCAGGCCGACTGCTACGCCGGCGTCTGGACCGCGAGCGCCCGCGACTCGGGCTTCGTGAGCTTCACCGACGCCGACGTGCGCGACGGCCTGTCGGCCGCGGCGGCCGTCGGCG
>CANKBT010000092.1 GCA_947479995.1 Frankiaceae bacterium
CCCGGCCCGGCCGACCCGCCGCCCCCGCCGCCGGGTCCCGCCCCCACCGACCCGCCGGTCGAGGAGCCCGCCCTGCTCGGCCTGCCGGGCGCGCGCGTCTTCACCCCGGACGGCGACGGCGTCGAGGACACCACGACGTTCGACCTGTGCGCGGTGCCCGGGGTGACCGCCGTCGACGCCGTCGTGCGCGACGCCGGCGGCGCGGTGCTGCGCACCCTGCTGACCGGCGGCACCCCCGGCCCGTCCTGCCCGACGCAGGTGGTCTGGGACGGCCGCTCCGACGCCGGCGCGCTGGTGCCCGACGGCCTGCACGTGCTGCGCCTGACGGCGCGCACCGCGACGCGCACCGCGTCCTACGACGTGCCCGTCGGCACCCTGCGCGCCCGGGTCGCGACCGTCGTCGCGGGGCCGCCGCCGGGTGCCCCGGTGACCGGGCCCGTCACCGTCGTGCTCGCCCCCACCGGCGTGGCGCCGCTGGCCACGGGCAGCGTGTCCTGCCCGCTCGGCAGCGCCCTCGGCACGGAGGTGCGGCAGCCCGACGGCCGCGTGCGGGTCGAGCGCGACGTCGCCGGCTGCGCCGCCGGGCCCCAGGCGCTGGGCGTGACGGCCACGTGGGTCGACGCCTTCGGCGCCCGGCACGACCAGCGGCTCGACGACTACCCCGTCGAGCTGGCCCTCGCGCCCGAGGTGACGGCGCTCCGCCTCGACCGCTGGCTCGCCCCCGACGCCGGCGAGGCGCCCCTGGCCCTGCGCTGGTGCGCCACGCAGGACGGCCGGGCCGACGTCGTGGTCCGGGCCGTCGCCGACGGCGAGCCCGTGCGCACGCTCGACGCGGACGCGCCGGTCGTGCGGGCCGCGGCCTGCCCGCCGGAGGGCAGGCCCGCCCCCGAGCCGGAGCTCGCGGTGTGGGACGGCCGCGACGACGCCGGCGCGCTCGTGCCGACCGGCGAGTACGCCGTCGAGGTCCGCGTGCGCGGGGCCTACGGGGAGGGCGCCGCCGAGGCGGCGGCCGGCGTGCTGCGCGGCCAGCCGTTGCAGCTCGTGGAGCCGGCGGCCGGCAGCGCGCTGTCCGGCGAGGTCGCGTGGCGGGTGGCCGCGGCCCTGCCCGGGGTCGAGCAGGTGCGCGACGCCTCGCTGCGGTGCGGCGCCCGCACCGTCGGCACGACCGCACCCGGCGGCGGCTCCGACGGCGGCACCTTCGCCTCCGCGCAGTGCGAGACCGGCCCCGGCGAGCTGCGGGCCGAGGCGGTGTGGACCGACCCGTACGGCGGGCAGCACCGCACCGCGGCGCCGGCCGTGCCGGTGGTGTTCACCGGCCCGTTCGAGGAGCCGCGCCTGACGGTGGTGGCGCGCGGCACCGCGGTGCTGCTCGGGCGGGAGGTGCAGGTCGACCTGCGCGCCGAGGCGCCCGTCGGCGGGGGCGTCGGCACCTGGACCTGCGCGATCACCGGCGCCGACCTGCTCATCGCGTGCGACGGGGTGGTGCGGGCCGAGGACGCGGTCGGCTACGCGCTGACCGGCACGTGGGTGCGCGACGGCGTGCGCGAGGAGGTCCGCCTGCAGCTGGTGCCGGAGTCCCGCGCCGGTCCGGCGACCATGACGGTCCTCACCGCCGAGCTGGTGGAGGTCGCGGTCTTCACGAGCGGCGGCATCACCGTCACCGGCACCGCCTGAGGCGCTAGCGCCCCCCGACGACCGCCTGCATGACGGCCTTGGCGATCGGTGCGGCGACCCGCCCGCCGGTGGCCTCGGAGCCGAAGCTGCCGCCGTTCTCGACGATGACCGCGACGGCGACCTGCGGGTCCTCGGCCGGCGCGAAGCCGATGAACCACGCGTGCGGGTCCGAGCCCTCGGCGTTCTGCGCGGTGCCCGTCTTGCCGGCGACCCGCACGCCGGGGATCTGCGCGCCGGTGGCGCTGCCGTCGTTGACGACCAGCTCCATCATCGCGGTGAGCTGCTCGGCGACCGAGGCGGGCACGGCGTCGCTGAGCACCTCGGGCTCGGCGACGTCGAGCTCGGACAGGTCGGGCGCCTGCACCTCCTGCACGAGGTAGGGCGACATCACCTGACCGCGGTTGGCCACGCCCGCGGCGACCATGGCCATCTGCAGCGGCGTGACCTGCACGTCGAACTGCCCGATCGCCGACTGCGCGGTCTGCGGCGGGTTCGGGTCGGCCGGGAAGCGGCTCGGCGCGACGGCGAGCGGGATCCGGAGGTCCTCGCGGCCGAAGCCGAAGGCCTCGCTCTGCGTCCGCAGCGCGTCGGCCCCGAGGTCGAGGCCGAGCTGGCCGTACGCGGTGTTGCAGCTGATCCGCAGCGCGTTGGCGAGCGTCGTCGTGTCGCCGCCGCAGGTGCCGCCGCCGAAGTTCGGCAGGGTGGCGCTGGTCTGCGGCAGGTCGAGCACCGTCGGCGAGGGCACCTGCGTCTCGGGGGTGCGGCCGGCCTGCAGCGCCGCGGCCGAGGTGATGACCTTGAAGGTCGAGCCCGGCGGGTAGGTCTGGTTGATCGCCCGGTTGAGCAGCGGCTTGTCGGCCCGGCCGTTGAGCTCCTCGTACGACGCCCGGATCTGCGCCGGGTCGAACGAGCTGAGGACGTTGGGGTCGAAGGTCGGCTTGCTGACCATCGCCAGCACCGCGCCGGTGCGGGGGTCGAGGGCGACGACGGCGCCGCGGTTGTCGCCGAGCGCGTCGAAGGCCGCCTGCTGCACCGCCTGCTGCAGCGTGAGCACGACGTCGCCGCCGCGCGGCTCGCGGCCGGTGAGGGTGTCGGTGACGCGGTCGACGAACAGCCGCGGGTCCTCGCCGGTGAGCACCTCGTCCTCGGTGCGCTCCACGCCGGTGGCGCCGAAGATGAAGCTGTAGAAGCCGGTGACGTGGGCGTACAGCCCCTGGCCCGGGTAGGTGCGCAGGTAGCGGAAGCGCCCGTCGGTCTCCTCCGAGCGCGCGACGAGGGTGCGGTCGGCGCCGGACAGCGCGATGGCGCCGCGCTCGCGGTCGTACGTGCGCTCGAGCACCCGGCTGTTCGCGGGGTTCTCGCGGTAGCCCTCGGCGAGCACCGTCTGGCGCAGGTTGACGTTGACGAGCAGCAGCCCGAACAGCACGAGGCAGGCGACGGCGACGCGGCGCAGGGGCCGGTTCACGGGCGGCGCACCACGGTGGTCGGGGCGTCCTCGAGGGCCGCGCGCGCGACGCCGGGGGTGACGGGGGCGGGCGAGGGCCGGCGGGCGGCGTCGCTGATGCGCAGCAGCAGGGCGACGAGCGCCCAGTTGGCGACCACGCTGCTGCCGCCGTACGACAGCCACGGCAGCGTGACGCCGGTGAGTGGGATGAGGCCGGTGACGCCGCCGACGATGACGAAGACCTGCAGCGTGAGGGCGAACGACAGGCCGGTCGCCAGCAGCTTGCCGAACGAGTCGCGGCAGGTCAGCGCGGTGCGCAGGCCGCGCTCGACGACCAGCGCGAACAGCAGCAGCACGGCCATGACGCCGACCAGGCCCATCTCCTCGCCGACGGTGGCCAGGATGAAGTCGGTCTTGGCGAAGGGCACGTTGTCGGGGCTGCCCTGGCCCAGGCCCGTGCCGGTGAGCCCGCCGGTGCCGAGGCCGAACAGCGACTGCACCAGCTGGAAGCCGTCGCCGCCCGGGTCGTCGAACGGGTGCAGCCAGATGTCGACGCGCTGCTGGACGTGGCTGAACGTCGTCCAGGCGAGGAAGGCCCCGCCGACGAACAGCCCGAGGCCGATGAGCAGCCAGCTGGTGCGCTCGGTGGCGACGTAGAGCATGACGATGAACAGGCCGAAGAACAGCAGCGACGAGCCGAGGTCGCGCTGGAAGACCAGCACCGACAGGCTCGCGCCCCAGGCCAGCAGCACCGGGCCGAGGTCGCGGCCGCGCGGCAGGTCGAGCCCGGCGACCCGGCGCGAGGCGAGGCTCAGCACGTCGCGCTTGCTCACCAGGTAGGCCGCGAAGAAGACCATGAGCAGCACCTTGGCGGCCTCGCTCGGCTGCACCTGCACCGGCCCGAGGCGCACCCACAGGCGGGCGCCGTTGACGGTCTGGCCGACCACCGGGAGCAGCGGCAGCAGCAGCAGGCCGACGCCGAGCGCCCCGGAGGTGTAGGCGTAGCGCGCCAGCCGGGTGTGGTCGCGGACGACCAGCAGCACCAGGCAGAACGCCGCGATGCCGAGCGCCGTCCACACCAGCTGCAGCGGGGCGTCGCCGGAGGGCACCGCCCGCCCGGCGTTGCGGGCCTGCTCGGCGTCGGCGAAGTCGAGCCGCCGGATGAGCACCAGCCCCAGCCCGTTGAGCAGGGCCACGCACGGCACGATGAGCGGGTCGGCGTATGGCGCCAGCAGGCGCACCGCGAGGTGGGCCACGAGGAACAGCGCCCCGAGGCCGGCGCCGTAGCCGAGGGTGCCGGACGGCACCTGCCCGTCGGCGGCCAGGCCGACGGCGGTGTAGGCGACCAGGCTGATGCCGAGGGCGAAGGCCAGCAGCAGCAGCTCGGTGCCGCGCCGGGTCGGGCCCTCGGGCAGGACGGGCGTCGTCACGGCGGGGCCGTGGTGGCGGCGGTCGGCGGGGTGACGCCGCCGGGCGCGGGGGTCGGGACCGGGGCGGGGGCCGGCGCGGGCGCGGCGGCCGCGGCGGCCTCCTCCTCGAGCACCCCGAGGATGCGCTCGGCGTCGGCCTCGTCGTCGGCGACGATGCCGCGCTCGAGCTGGTCGAGGCGCGAGGCCGTGAGCTGGCCGGTCTCGAGGTCGGTGGTGCGGTCGCGCCGGTGCAGCTCGACGCCGGCGATGGAGCCGGTGACGCCGCGGTAGACGGCGACCCGCTCGCCGTCGACGCCGACGTACCACTGGGTGCCGAGGTAGAGGTAGCCGGCGAGGGCGCCGGCGAGCAGCAGCACGACCACGCCGAGGCCGGCGAGCCCGGCCTTGAGGCCGCGCCGCCCGCGGGGGCGGTCGGCGCCCGGGGCGTCGTCCGCGACGACCGGGTCGGCGGGCGGCGGCGCGCCGACGGCCTTCGCGCGCCCGGCGGCGCCGCCGGTGACCGTCTCGGGCACCGACTGGGGGCGCTCTGAGGCCGCGCCGGCGACGACCGGCACGCCGGTCGGGTCGTCGGCGGCGGTGTCGATGACGTCGGCGACGACGACGGTGACGTTGTCGGGGCCGCCGCCGCGCAGGGCCAGGTCGACGAGGCGCTCGACGGCGGCGGTGAGGTCGTCGACCTCGAGCGCCTCCTGCACGCTGGCGTCGCGCACCGGCCCGGTGAGCCCGTCGCTGCAGAGCAGGTAGCGGTCGCCGACCCGGGCCTCGCGCACCCGCAGGTCGAAGTCGACGCCCTCGCGGCCGTCGAGGGCGCGGGTGATGAGGGAGCGCTGCGGGTGCGTCGTCGCCTCGTCCTCGGTGATCCGGCCCTCGTCGACCAGCGACTGCACGAGCGTGTCGTCGCGGGTGATGCGGCTGAGCGCGCCGTCGCGCAGCAGGTAGCAGCGGCTGTCGCCGATGTGCAGCAGCCCCACCCGGCTGCCGGCGAACAGCAGCGCCGTGAGCGTGGTGCCCATGCCGTCGAGCGCGGCGTCGCCCTGCACCATGTCGCGCAGGTGGTCGTTGGCGCTCGTGGCGGCCTCGGCCAGCGCGCCGGTGAGGTCGGCGCCGGGGGCGTCCTCGTCGAGCCCGGCCAGGCTGGCGATGGCCACGGCCGAGGCCACCTCGCCCGCGGCGTGGCCGCCCATGCCGTCGGCGACGGCGAGCAGGCGGGGCCCGGCGTAGCCGCTGTCCTCGTTGCCGGTGCGCAGGAGCCCGACGTGGGAGAGCGCGGCGTAGCGCAGCGCGAGGCTCACCGGCGCAGCTCGAGGACGGTCTTGCCGATGCGGATCTGCTGCCCGAGCGGCACCGGCGTCGGGTGCGTGACCTTGGTCGAGCCCAGGTAGGTGCCGTTCGTCGAGCCGAGGTCCTCGACGAGCCAGACGCCGTCGCCGGGCACGAGGCGGGCGTGGTGGCTGCTGGCGTAGTCGTCGGTGAGCACGAGCGTGGAGGCGTCGGCGCGGCCGAGAGTGACCGGGGTGTCGCCGAGGTCGAGGGAGGTGCCGGCCAGGGCGCCCTCGGTGACGACGAGGCGGCGGGCGGCGCTGCGGCTGCCGCTCGCGCGCGGCGGCTTGACCGGCTTGGCGCGCGGGGCGGTCGCCGAGGGCGACGCGGTGGTGCGGCGCTGCGCGGTGGCGCCGAACAGGTCGGCCCGCACGGTGCGCACCGCGGCCAGCACGAACAGCCAGAGCAGCACCAGCAGGCCGTACTTGACGAGGCTGATGACCAGCGTGGAGGCCATCAGCCGCCCGCCCGCAGCACGAGGGAGGTGGTGCCGACGACGACCCGGTCGCCGTCGTGCAGCTCCGCCGTGGAGACGCGGTGGCCGTTGACCGTCGTGCCGTTGGTCGAGCCGAGGTCGGTGATGACGGTGCCGGCGCCGTCGTCGGACGGGCGCACCTCGGCGTGCAGGCGCGAGACGCCGGTGTCGGCGAGGCGCAGGTCGGCCTCGGCGCCGCGGCCGATGCGGAGCGGGCGGCCGGTGAGCGGCACGGTGCGCTCGCTGCCGCCCTCGGTGACGACGAGGACGCCGTCGCTGCGCCCGCCGGCGGCCGGGGCGGCGGTCGGCGAGGCGGCCGGCCCCGGCGTCGAGCCGGGCACGACGGCGCTGCGCACGCGGAAGACGCCGGTGTCGAGGTCGTCGGCGGTCTCCAGGCGCACCTCGACCGGGCCGACGAACGACCAGCCCTGCTCGGTGGCGTGCTCGGTGACCATGGCGGCGAACTCGCGGCGCAGCGGGGCGTCGTACGCCTGCAGGCGCTCGGCGTCGCTGCTGCCGAGCTCGACGACGTAGTCGTTGGGGACGAGCTCGCGGCCGTGGCCGACGATCATGCGCTTGTCGGCGGCCTCGCGCTGCAGGGCGGCGGCCACCTCGACGGGCTGGACGACGCCGCCGAAGACCTTGGCGAAGGCACCCTCGACGAGGCCTTCGAGCCGACGCTCGAAGCGCTGCACCTTCCTCACACGCTGGCCCCTTCCCCGTGGCCCCGGATCGTATCCACCGCGTGGCCTGCGGCAGCGCCGGCAGGGGCGATCTTGATGCGCCGCGGCCGGGAACGCGCACCCTCCACCTCGGCGCCGCCCGCCCCGACGGAGCGCGCGCACGGGCCCGCCGGCCGCGAGGTGGGGGGTCGGCGTTCCCGGGGGTTGCGGGCCGGGCCTGCTGCTAGCCTCGGTCCTCGCACTCGCGCGAGTGGCGGAATGGCAGACGCGCACGGTTCAGGTCCGTGTGTCCGAGAGGACGTGGGGGTTCAACTCCCCCCTCGCGCACAGCACCGAGGGCCCCCGACCAGCCGGTCGGGGGCCCTCCGTCGTGCGGGGTCGGCGCTGGCTCGCACTGGACTCGCCGAGCAGTCGCCCGGAGGAAGGCGGCCGCACGCGCCGGGTCTGGCCGAGCGTTGGCCGGCCCCGAACCGCCGGTCCGCGTCAGATGTCGAGCAGCCGTCGCTTGGCCGTCGCGAACTCCTCGGCATCCAATACGCCCGCGTCCCGAAGCTCGACGAGCCGGGCCAGCTGATCGGCGAGGCCGCCACCGGCGGTCGGCCGCTCCTGCTCCACCCTCACCGTGATGGTCCTGGCCTTGCTGATGCGGTCTCGCAACTCGTTCAGGTGAGGCAGGGCCTGCGCGTGCATCGCCTTGTCGACCGGCAGCGTGTTGCTGAGCGTGTTCGGGTTGTTGTTGTCCTTGTTGAGCGAACGGTCAGCACCACGCCAGAAGTCCTTGTTGGCGCCGCCCGAGTAGCTGGGCGTCAGGACCTCGAGCACGCCCATCATCAAGCCGCTGTTGTACTCGATCCCGGTGATCTGGTCGAAGGAGAACGACGCGATGCGCCCGCCTCCCATGGCGCCACTCGCCAAGCCCGTCCATGCACCTGTCTTGACGATGATCAGGCGGTCGTCGAAGGCCGCGAGCAGTCCCTGTCCGAGTGAGGAGATGATGAGCCACGGGGACTCGCCCTCCCGGCAGTGCGCGAGAACCGTCTCAGCGGCCTTCTCCCTCGGGCGACTGCCGATGACCGTCGTGTTCGGCCAGAGCCCGTCCTTCGCCTGTGTCAGGGCTGCAGCTGCGGCCTGACGCCGTGCGTCCTGCGCTGCCTGCGCATCTCGCAGTTCCGGAGTCGGCTCCTCCTGCAGGAGGCCGTACAGGACGTTGCCCGTCAGCTTCTCGTCGGCGTCAGCGCTGCGGAGGCTCATCAAGGTGATCTTGCGCTGACTACCGTCCTTCATGGCCAGACCCACAGCGGGGCGTCCCATGCGTGACGCGGGCGCAACACTCGCCACATCTGCCAGGGCGATCTCTGACCGCACCCGGCAGTGCTGTTGCGTGGCAGCGCCGAGCAATCGGAGGTTGGTGATGGCGACCAGATCACCTCCCATGTTGGCGAAGGCGCCCTTGACGAGTAGGCGCACCTCCTCACCGGGAAGGAGCAAGGGGGCGAGCGCCTGCGCCCAGAGGTCAGCCTTCGCGGGCTTGATGCCGCTTCCCAGTGCCATGGTCATGGGGACATCAAAGGCGAGTCGGTGGCTGATGTCGCCAGTTCTCGTGTCCTGAGATGACGGAGGGCCCCCGACCAGCCGGTCGGGGGCCCTCCGTCGTGCGGGGTCGGTCGTCCTACTTGAAGACGTCCTTGACCTTCTCGCCGGCCTGCTTGAGGTTGCCGCTGGCCTGGTCCTTGTGGCCCTCGGCCTCGAGGTCCTGGTCACCGGTGGCCTTGCCCAGGTGCTCCTTGCCCTGGCCGCCCAGCTCCTCGGCCTTGTTCTTCGCCTTGTCGATGAAGCTCACGTCGTCCTCCTCGGATCGGTCGTGCACCTGCTCCGCCCCTACCCGCGGCACCCGCGCCGTACGCCGGTGGCGTGCGCCACGGCGGGGTAGCCCGCTGTCGTGCGCGTCGACGTGGTGGAGCAGCGGTCCCTGCGCTTCGACGACGGCGGGCCGGTGCGCGCCGCGTCCGCGGTCGCCCGGCTGGGCGGGGCGTGGCTGGTCGCGCAGGACGACGCCGTCCACGCCGCGCTGGTCGCCGGCAGCGGCGTGACGCGGCTGCGGCTGCTGCCCGACGTCGAGGGCCGGTCGGTCTTCGGCGAGGCCGACGGCACCAAGCACCTCAAGCCCGACCTCGAGGCCGCGTGCCCGGTGCCCGGCCCGGACGGCCGGCCCGGCGTGCTGCTGCTCGGCTCGGGGTCGACGCCGGCCCGCGCCCGCGGCTGCCTCGTGCGGCCGGACCGGTCGGTCGAGGTGCTCGACCTGGCCGCCGTGCAGGCCCGGGTCGCCGCGGCGCTCGGGGTGCCGGAGCTCAACGCCGAGGGCGCCTGCCTGGTCGGCGACCGGCTGCGCTGGTTCCACCGCGGCGGGCACGGCGAGGCGCCGGGCAGCGCCGACCTCGACCTGGCGGCGCTGCTCGCCGGCGAGGCCGAGGTGCGGGCGACGACGGCGTACGACCTGGGCGACGTCGACGGCGTCGCCCTCGCGGTGACCGACGCCCTCGCGCTGCCGGGCGGCCGGGTGCTGGTCAGCGTCGCGGCCGAGGACGCCCCCGACGCGGTCGCCGACGGCCCGGTCGTCGCCACCGGCCTCGCCCTGCTCGACGGCCCGGAGCTGGTCGACCTCGCCCTGCTGCCCGACCCGCACAAGGTCGAGGGCCTCGCGCCCGACGGCGACGCGTACGTCGCGGTCGTCGACGACGACGACCCCGAGCGCCCGTCGACGATGCTCCGCCTGCGCGTCGGCTGGTGATCATGCAGCACTGCTGCGGTCTCGACCCCGAGTCGGCAGCAGTGCTGCATGATCACGACCGCGTGCGCGGGTCAGGTGCAGCTGCGGGCCACCAGGGCGGCGAGCACGTCCGCCGGCAGCGCCACCGGCGTCTCCTCGAGCACCGAGCCGGGCCCGGCGTCGTGCAGCACCCTCAGCACGGGGGCCGCGCCGGGCTCGAGCGCCGCGCAGCGGCTGACCCGCACGTGCAGGTCGAGCGCCGCCCCGCCGCCGGGCGCGAGCACCAGGGGCAGCCCGGCCGTCGCACCGCCGCGGCGCACCTCGAGCCCGAGGCCGCGCGGCCCGCGCAGGGCCTTGACCCGCAGCCCCTCGGCCGCGGTGAGGGCGAGCGGCAGCACGGCGTCGCGGCCGTCGACCGTGCCCGCGGCGGCCAGGTCGGCGACC